>DHYN01000055.1:0-1189 GCA_002414125.1 Ruminococcus sp. UBA5129
ACACGGTTCGTTATTCAGACTCGATTATTGTGAACACACCCTTAACTCTGCCCACACTCCCTTGCTAAATTACTCTTTCTATGGTGTAATGGCAGTCAGGAGGTGTGGTCAAGATGAATGGTGAAGTTCTATCAAAGATTGTATTGAAAATCATATTCATAGCTGTGTTTGCTGTGGAAGTCTATCTATCCCACCAAAACGGCAAAGATTCCGGCGCAGCAAGTAAAGCCTTATCAACCCGTATACACATCAGCGAGAAGATGCTCCGCACAGGTGCGCATATAATCTCTTTCGCAGTGATGACAGTATTAGCGTGTCTGGTTTGTCGGGTGATGATAGTGGCGGTGGCTGTGTGGGCTGTCATGGATGAAATGACGAAACCGATGCTTGATAACGGACGGCATTGCAGTATCGTTGATATCGGGTGGAATCTGTTAGGTGTGGCTGTAGGTTTTGGGTTGTGGATGATGATAACCTTGCTGTAAACCGTAACGGTTTTAATCGCTAAATCGGACAGGCTATATAGCTAACAGGTTATAAAGCGGACAGCTATAAAGCAGATATCTATAGAATAGCGGCTGTGGAAAGATGAGAAGCTTCTCATTTGACCACAGCCGCTGGTTTTTTATATCTCTACCGTCTCAAACTGGCACTTGTGAACTTTACTTTTCTTGTCGTAGTTGATACCGACAAACAGCACCGTACCCTCATAATCCTTGAGGCACTTGATATACCTTCTGTCCTTGATCTGCTCAATCGCCAATCCGGCATTCTTATCCCATTTCAGCTCGACGATCATCGCAGGGTTATGATTTCCTCTCCTCGGCACTAACACCAGATCGGCAAAGCCCTCACCGCCTTGCAGCTCTCTGTATACCGCATAGGTATCCTGCGCTGAATAGTAGGCTAGCGTCAGCACACACGCAAGGGAATTCTCATCATTATACTGAATCACGGAAACATTGTCACTGTGGACATCTGAGATCATCTCAGCAACCTTTTCTGAATCCTGTTTCAGCGTATATTTGAGGAGTTTATCAGACTGGTGTATCGCAGCCATGACCTTTTCATAGCCGCCGCGTGAAATAGAATTGATGAACTCTCTTCTTACCTCTGCATTGGGTATCCATACTGTATTTGTATCAAAGTCATAAGTTAGATATCCGAGGTGAATCAGCAGTGTCAGGAC
>DHYN01000055.1:1222-5340 GCA_002414125.1 Ruminococcus sp. UBA5129
AATGTGTCCGTGTTCACAGAAATGTGTTCTCCGCCGATCATCTGGATGATCTTATCCCGCAGCCCATTCTCATTCCGCTGAATGTAAACTTTCAGGGCTTCATAGGATTCTGTCTTTGACCAGTAGTTGTCGAAAATACCGCACATCAGAACCGCAACAACAGAACGTGGATTGTATGTGGACACACCGTTGACATTATAACCGTCATACCAGCGCTTGATCTCGTCAAATGGAATTTTGTATTTGTCACATAATTCCGTAACTTCCTTTTCTGTAAAACCGGTAAATTCAGCAAGCTGTTTCTGGTTCATCATGGAGTATTCATCAAACATATTCAGTGCAGAATGCTCGCCGTATTTCTTGATCGGCAGGATGCCGGTCATATAGGCCAGCGCTACATAGGGCTGCCCTTTCAGCAGATCGCGCAGGAAATCCAGATATACTTTCTGTGCAGCACCGTCGTTCTTGTAGATGCGGAAAATGCAGTCCCATTCGTCAATGATGAAGATGAATTTCTCCTCTGTTTCGCCGTGCAGATCCTCTAACGCTGTGATCAGGCTGGTCTCATCCGGGTCAACAGATGAAAATGTACGCCGCATTTCTTTCAGAATGCGCTTTTGCATGAATTCCAGTAATTCCTGAATGCTCTTGGTACGGCTCAGAAACTTCTGAATATCCACATGAATGACATTGTAGTGATTCAGATGCTTTTTGTAGTCAGAGGCTTTAGATATCTTAAAGCGGGAGAATAATTCATCGGAATCACAGCCCTTGCTGTAATAAGCCACAAGCATATTCTCGGCGATAGACTTGCCAAAACGGCGTGGTCGGCTGACGCAGATGTGCTTTTGTGACGTTCCTATTACTTGATTGGTAAATGCAATTAGCATGGTCTTGTCCACATAGATCTCAGAGTTTGCTGCTTCTACAAACAAGTCATTCCCCGGATTCAGGTAAATTCCCATATATGTTCCTCTCCTTTCCACGGTAGTCTTATCATGTTTTATTATACCATAGGTTGAGGAAAAAAGCAAGTACGAAATCACACAAACCACGGGAGCACTTTACAACACTTCCTTATACAGCACTCTTGTCCTGCGCCACTCTGTAAACATAGCATCTAAAAATGGCTGCCATGCTTTTCTGTCAATATACTGTTCCGGATAGGAGTCGCCTTCATTTCTTCTGCCCATTACCATATTGAGTTGCTCGGGGCTGATCTCAATCTGCGGCTCATCTGGGCCTGCATCATAATCGCTGCCGAATATCTGAGCATCGACCCTTCTGCTTGTCTCTCGGTATGCAATTTGCGCAAGCCCCTCCTGCACCTGTTCCAACTTGCTTTTCTCGTGCGGCAGCGGCGCTGGAGATACAGAAATGACATTGGGGGTAACGTGCATATGCATAAAGATGATGTCGGGAAGTTCTATGAGCAGCTTTCTAACAGCTTCAGCATCAACTGCTTCAGTTAGATTAAAATCGGTAATATGAAACAGATTGCTGTCCTCGTTCAGCGGACCGCCCCTCTCCATTAAGGCAGACGCGGCATTTTCAAGACGTTCATCAGCATTGTCACAGTAGTCGAGCAGATCAGCTCCGATCAGACACAACGCCTGACCGAGGACAAGATAGCCTGAGATTCTGCCGAGCGGGATAGCTGTATCCTCACACTCGATAGCTTCTTCTATCTTCTCATCATCCCAAGTATCCGGAATGCCGTACAGTTTGATTGTAATATAAGGGGTGTAGGCATTCATGGATTCAAGACCAGATATGTATTTGGTAGTCTCCTCGCAGACTGTGATGATATGCTCAAAGGTCATATGGATGTTCCTCCTTTGTGGTAAGTTATAAGTATAGTATAACATAGGAAGAAGAGTTTGACAATACACTTCACACAAGGTTCATCATAGTTTCACTTTTTCTTCCAACCCCTCTTGACATTTCTTTTGATATGTGATATGATATACACAGCAGTGGTAAAGCAATCATATTCTTACTACAACAGGAGGAAGAAGCATGAATAAGGAATTCAATGAAATCGAGGAACTGGAAGGTCTGCGTATCGTGCATATGGGTGCGGGAGCAAGGGATGGTCTGCTTCAAGAGAAACGACTCAACCTCGAACTGACACAGCAGCAGGTCGCTAAAATGGCAAAAGTAAGCCTTTCAACTTATCAGAAGTTTGAAAGTGGTGAGAGAAACATCAGAACAGCCTCCTTTGATCTCGCTTGCCGCGTTCTTCGTGCCCTTGGTATGGATCCGACAGACTTCTACGATGGAAAGTATGTTTTTGGAGAACCAACTTTCTTTGATTCTGAGGGACAGAAATATGTCAAGACAGGAAGACTTATTACTGAAGATATCGATGATGACGAGGCAATCAATGTAATGCGTGTGCATATCGTCAATCGTAGCCTTATTATCCCACTGAAGATTCTGCGTGCAATGGGGAAACCGTCTTTAATTAAGCTTCTCTTTAATAAAGAAGATAAAAAGCTGGGTATTCAGGTGGTAAATGAGGCTGATGATGATACTATTATCATACCGCAAGAAGTATATAGCGGAAAGTGGCGTGGTATTCGTATTAGTAATGAGCGCCTAATGAAGGTCATCTATGATTTATTAGGACGTGACATCGGAAAGTATCTGTCTGAGCCTGAATTCTTCCAGAAGGGATGCATCGTCCCTCTAGGTGATGCGGTTAAATCAGACTACAAGCTAAAGGAGAAGGAATATCTATTGCTTGTGATTGAGAAGGAATAATACGGAGGTCGATAAAATGGAGACTGGAAAAAAGCAATCAAGTGAGGTAATCGCAATTCTGACAAATGGAAGGGTTGCACCTGTTTCACAGCTCACTCAAGAAAAAATTGCCGCAATTGACACAGAGCTACAGAAAACACGGCGGAAACTCGATGAAAGCCGTACCATGTTTGAAGAGAATGAGGCTCTGATTAAAGAACTGACACAAAAGCGTGACGAGCTATCGATGAGCATTTTCGATTTAGAGCAGGACATTCAACTGCTTGAGGATAGAAAGAGGTGGCTCGATGTCTGAAAACACAACCCCTACTATAAAAGGCCGCCTGCTCTTCCTGGAGCATTACTTGCAGACCTATACAGACGATCAGCATTCCGTTTCAACGGACGAGCTTATCGAGATATATGCGTCCAACGGCTTCAAGGCAAACCGGAACACGATTCGTGATGATATGGCGATTCTATCATCCTCCGGCGTAGATGTCATTCAGTCCTATAAAGGCAAACAGCGTGCTTACCATATCGGTAATCGTATTTTCGACCTTGCCGAAGTAAAGACACTTGTCGATGCTGTGTGCAGTTCGCATTTTATAGCCGCCAAGAAAAGTGAGGAGCTGATACAGAAGCTCACACAGCTTACAAGTATCCATTACAGAGACACACTTGCCCATAGTGCTTTTGCCGCAGGTCGCATCAAGGTCGAAACACCGAATATCTTTATTACCATTGACAAAATCAACGATGCCATAAGCAGCGGCAAGAAGATCAGCTTTCAGTATATTGACTATAAGCCGGACAAGACTGAGGTTCTGCGGCATGGCGGAAAGAGATACATTGTATCTCCGCAGACGTTCCTTTGGAACGATGATAGATACTATGTGCCGTCCTATTCAGAGGAGAAGGGCTGTATCATTCCGTTCCGTGTGGATAGAATGCGGAATGTGGAGATGTTGGAAGCAGAGCGTTTCGTTGATAGCTCTTTCGATTCCTCCGAATACACTCGCAAGGTCTTGAAGATGTATGACGGCGACCTCTCGGAGCAGAAAGTGATACTGATAGCCGATAACAAGCATATGCTGAGTATTATTGACCGTTTCGGAGAGGGTATCGAGACTACTGTTTTGGATGACGAGCATTTCAAAGCGGAGGTCACAGTATGCCCAAGCGTCACCTTCTTTGCGTGGGTGTTTCAGTTCGCTGGAAGTATTCGGATAGCAGGACCGGAGGAGGTGAAGGATAAGTACAAGGAACTGCTAACACAAATTCTGACAGAGCAGGATGAAGCGACTGCCATGATCGAATAATCCACGTTCAGTGTATAAAACGCCCACTTACATCATTGTATACATAAAACA
>DHYN01000055.1:5391-7737 GCA_002414125.1 Ruminococcus sp. UBA5129
AGAGGCATTTTTCCTCTTTACAAAACCGGACAGATGTGCTATAATAGATTTAAGGGTACAGTATGTTACCTAAAATCAAGGGATTTCGCCGAAAACACGTTACCGAGGATTCCAAAACTGTCCCTGCAAGGTCGTTCTGGCGGACGATTTTGTATCCGGACGGCAGAAAAATGAGACCTACAGGACTCCGCAGCATGATGAAAGGGTGTTATAGTATGGCAATGCGGCAAGCTACAAAGGACAAGTTGGAACGGATCAAGGAATTCATCGACAGCTATGCCTTAGAGAATATGGGACAGCCGCCAAGCACCAGAGAGATCGGTGCCGAATTTGGCATGGCGAATGTCAGTGCCTATCGCTTTTTGCAAAAGATGGCAGAACTAGGCATGATCGAATATGAGAACGGTGAGATTCGCACCGATGTGATCGATAAGATCTCATGCCGGATGGAGATGCTGGGCAGACTGGATTCTGAAGTGCCTGCCGGTACTCCGGATATGGTCGATGATGCACACGTTGAGAGGTATTTTCCGATACCATCGGCTCTTGTCAATGACATGACCGGCAAATTCTATATGATGAGAGTCAAAGGCGAATCAATGGTGGATGCAGGCATCGATGACGGAGACTATGTCATTTTCCGTGAGGATTGTCTGCCCCGTGTGGATGATATTGTCGTTGCATTTGTCATGAATGAAGGTAATACACTGAAACGCTTTTGCAAGGATAAACGAGGTCCCTACCTATGGGCTGAGAATGAAGGATGGACAAGAAAAGAACGCTACTTCGGTCGGAAATTCAAGGTTATGGGCATCGTTCTCAAAATCATCAAGGATGCGTAAGAACTACAGATAGATATAAGTGGAAGATAATGCATGAGAAAATACAAGATATAGAATGAAACAAGGTCACAATAAAACTACTATCATTTTCACAGAGGGGTTGATGTCAATGATTGAGGCAAACAAGACACAGGAGTATGCTATTCCGTGTCCGAAATGCGGCAAAGAACACTGTTTCATGCCGAACTATAACTACAGCGTGCTTGATTCGACTGTGAGCTGCGAGTGCGGCTATGACTTCTATGTGTTCGCATCCGGCGGTTTTCGTATTATGATGCCAAAGTGCGAAGCCGAATCTGAAAGGATTGTTCGCGCTATGCGCAAGTTCGTTGTGGCGACAGGCAGATGCCCGGACATTTCGCCTGAATTGTACGAGGACATCGAAGAGATGACAGTAAACGATATGCCGGTTGAGCAGTTTGACATCGAGGATCTTATGGTATACGCTCTTGAGCAGTATCAGACTGATGCGTATGGCGACTATTTCTTTACTTTGGAAACGATGGATGATATGTTCGAGCTGCTGACGCGGGACAGGGATGTCTTGCTTACGAGGAAGAAAGACGAGGTCGAGGTCAAGGAGCAGAGACCAAAGAATCGTGGGAAATTCGGATTTCACGCTGATGAGAGCAATTTGATTCACTTCCACAGATATCGGCTCAAAAGAAAAAACAGAAAGACAGGAAGTACAAGCAAGGCAAGCAGCGTAAGCAGCGCAAACAAGACTGCCGGAGACATTACCGAAACAGAAAGCACCATCCATATTACGATAGGACAAGGACTTCTGCACACTACCCCGCCAATCAAGGCGGATAGCATACCAAGCTGATGGTATTGGAGACACCGGATAAACCTTTACAATTGAATATAAAGCCATGAATGATATGGCAGACGATATTTATCGTAAAAAACCGTGCAGCAAGTGGGTTGTACGAAGAGTCAGTGGGACTGAAGTATATCGCTAAATATCAACTGCCTGTCAGAGATGGAGCAGAATGTAACCTTATATAGATAAGGGTGCAGCTCCGGGCTATGAGCAGCAGGATAGCTGTGTCGTTACGCCATAGGTGCGTGATTAACACAGATTCTGTTTTGCTGCCGTACTCTCTGACAGGTAAAATGTTGATATAGCGTTTATTTCAGTCCCTTTTTTATCGGCACAGCAAAGAACGGCTGTTCTTGGAATTAAACTAAAGTATAAGAAAATCAGTTGAGAGAGGAGGGAAAGCGTGTGGCTGAATATAATCAGGAACTCTACGAGGTCGGCTCAAAAATCAGGGAAAGAAGAAAAGAGCTGGGATTAACAGCAACGGAGCTTGCTATTCAAGTTGATGCATCCGCAGCAACTATTTCAAGCATAGAAAATGGGCAATCGGCTGCTAAAATCAGTCTTCTTATAGAGATTGCCAAGGTTCTCAAAGTCTCTCTTGATTATTTTCAGCCGCAGGAATTGGAGATGTACTCTGCCGTTCCGAAGGAACTGACCGACTTGTTACTGCTTTTG
>DHYN01000055.1:7903-8095 GCA_002414125.1 Ruminococcus sp. UBA5129
CTTTATATTTTCGCTCCAAACTTCAAGTTTACTATAATTCTTTTGGAACAAAATCTGCTAAAATATAATCACAGCCAAGGACAGAGAGGCTACCAAGCCCCCTCCCCTGAACTGTAAAACAACTCTTTTCATGCCGGATGCATACGGCAAGATGGAAGTTCATACAGCGATCTACCAAACGCCACAGGTCTT
>DHYN01000055.1:8138-11906 GCA_002414125.1 Ruminococcus sp. UBA5129
TCCGTATGCAGCCGGCTATTTTTGTGCCTACGCACAATGTCAACATTTTTAATTTACGTCAGCCGAATACCATCGGTAACTACAGAAAGGAAATAATCACTATGAAAAACCAGAAGAATCTCACAACCACAGCAAAGCCCCTCGTTTACATCTGCAGCCCCTTCCGTCCGGTATCCACCGATCCGATCCTCAGAGCCAACGAGCTGATCGACAATCTGAAGCTCGCAAAGGATGCCTGCACGTTTGCTGCACTGCGTGGCTGTGAGCCGATTGCCCCGCACCTCTTCTATCCGCAGTTTCTGAACGATGAGGACGAGGTTGAGCGTGCGCTCGGTATGGAGCTTGGTATGAAGGCACTGAGAAACTGTGACGAGCTTTGGATCATGAGCTGCCGTATCAGCAGCGGAATGTCTGCGGAGATCAAAGAGGCTCAGAAGTGCGGGATAAAAGTGCTTGTGTTCACTGCCGCAGGGTTCCGTGAATACAGAGGTTCAGGTGACATGACCGATAATTGCTACGCTGATATGGTTGATACCGCTGTGATCGAGTGAGAACAATCCCGGCACAGAGAACCCTTATATAAGTGTATACCCCCGTATGAACCAGATATAAGCTTCACAGCCGGGGTTCCCCGGCAGAAAGGAATTTGTTATGAGACCTATTTACATGATCAGCCTTCCCAGTCATCTGAACAATAAGATGACACTCCGTGAAATTCTGACTCTCATTTCTCCGACCGATGGCGTGGCAAAGCCCAAGCTGATCCCCTGTCAGCAGTCCGGCGCACCTATCGCCGTCTGCACCGTTGACTGCTACCGTATGTCGGTCTACAAGAACGGTTTTGCTGTTGTCGAGCTTATTGACTCTCATATCAACAGCAAGTATTGCGTGAAGGACTGGCGCGTACTTCGTATGGACAGATTCAGCAATTATCATTTCGCCGTGGACAATTCCTATCTGTCAAAAGATGAGCTTAGACAGCAGGAGAAAAATAACCGTACCATCTTTACCTATGAGCAGGCACTTGATACGCCGTGGCCGGTGAGCGTTTTGCTTGTCATCGAAGATGCCTTGTTCAAAGCTGACAGTGTGCAGTATGATCGTCAGCGCTGTGATAATGACACGAATTCCAATCCTCTGGGCCATATTTGCCGGGAGCATATGAAAGGAAGTTTCGATGCTACGAGTGATGCCCAGCGTTACCGGGAGTACGAGCGAAGGGAACGTGGTGCTGTGATCGAAGAAACAGTTGAACACAGAACTATGCGACTGAAAGCGATGAGTGTACTTACGGATAATCAGCGTAGGGCTTATGAGCTTTGGTATAACGGTTATACCGTTTCTGAGGCTACAGAGATGCTCGGTCTCAAGAAGTGGGCATATTGGGATCGCGTGAGGACGGCAAAGCGGAAAATTGGCGATTATTTGCTTACACACTGGGATACTGCTAATATCTACAGAAATGAAGTTATTCGGGATATATGCAGCATCTTTCAGGAGGAGTGTGAGAACCGGAAATAAGAAAACAAAGCGGCTAACAACTGCAATGCGGTGACTACGCGGATGATATCTTTTCAAAAGTATCAGCAAAAGCCATAAGCAAGCAGATGAATTCCGAGATGTTGGGAATATCGACTGTCGCTGAAAAGTACAGGCTGGATGGGGCAACTTAAAAGCTACTAGAGATTTTCGTAAAGGGGGAGGGTAAGCAAAATGTAAAACGAGTAAGACTTAAAATCCAAAACCAACACATTTGTTAGTCAGGGCGCGCACTGGCGACAGATGCTCACAGAGGAATACAGAAACTAATCCCGGACAGGTATCGGCATACCGTCTGGATGATAGGGATAACTGTACCCTCATGAACATCTGCTGCCTGCGTGCCCAATTTTTATGGGAGAGTAGTCTGCGCTGTGAGCATCTGCCGCTTGGTGTCAAGTCCTGCGGAAAGGACTTAATTATGGATGAGATGAACATGAACGAGACCATGAACGTGACCATGAGCG
This sequence comes from Ruminococcus sp. UBA5129, assembly GCA_002414125.1. Lineage (GTDB taxonomy): Bacteria > Bacillota > Clostridia > Oscillospirales > Ruminococcaceae > Ruminococcus. The sequence goes on from DHYN01000055.1 coordinate 10,145, forward strand.
GGGATATCGCTGCGACTTCTGACCTCATGCAGACCGCCGAGAGAATTGCACGAGCGTTTGCTGACGCAGAGGCTACGGCTACTGAACTTGCAGAGCTGGGACAGACGGCACAGCCGTTGACCGACACCACGCCCCTCCCGCCGATCACGGACAAGACCACCCTCGGTGAGTTGCTGACTATGCTGAACCTTACACCGGGGCAGAATAAGCCGAACAAGACTCCTACCCCGAAAAAGCTCCGTACCACCGTTGAACTGATTGCTCAGACCAAGACGATCATGCTGTATCGTAACGGATTTGCATACTACAACAACGGCAGCAATCACAGTGTCCTTTGGCTTCCCTATTGTGTGAGCTTCACCTACCACTTCAATCCTCTGAAGGAGTCAGAGAAGAATACGCTGAAGGAAACGGATACCTTGAAAGCAGGCTTACTGGAAGACAATTCGTGGGTCACAGCCGCTACACTGATCGCTGAGCATCGCATTGAGCATCACATGGATACAAACGCCGGCATCGGTCACTCCGATATCCCGGACTATGCAGATGGTGAGGACGAGACCAGCATGGATGCATATGAGGGTAAGGATAACCGCTGTATGGAGTTCATGTGGCACGAGGAGCCGATCAACGTCAATCCTTTGGATGCTGTGTGTCGCAAGGAGACTAAGGAGGAGATCCTCTCAGCTCTGACAGATAAGCAGATCGAGGTGCTTGTGCTTCACTATCGTGATGGGTATACACAGCGGGAAATTGCAGATATGATTGGAATTAGCAAGATGTCTGTTTGCGAGAGACTTGCCCAAGCAAGAAAAAAGATGAAAAAAATTCTGAAAAATTTTGATTGACCCCTTACTGGAGACCTCTCCCACACTATATAGTAGAGGCTCTTGTAAAAGCCACGAAAACGGAGGTGAAGCCAATGCCCAAGAGACCGAATACCCCATGCCGACATCCCGGCTGTGCAGAGCTTGTACCATACGGCACNNCACTATATAGTAGAGGCTCTTGCAAAGACCTCCCACAAAACAGCGGCTGCGGTGTTCGCCGTGGCCGTTCCGCTTTATACATCGGCCGCAAGACCGCACACAGAAAGGAAAAAGCCTATGAATCCGAACAGACCCCCCCAGAACCGCTACAACGGCGGTTACAACACCGAGAGTNNCCGCAAGGCGCAGCAGACCGCAGGCAAGGCAGACCGCAAGCCGGAGGACACGCTGACGAAGATCGAGGCGGAGATGGACAAGAGCGCCGTTGACATCGCGCTGACCATCAGCGACATCTTCAAGTTCATGGCGATGTCCGCAGCGATCCTCCCTAACATGGAGCTGGACACCGGTACGATGCGTCTGAAGGTCGATGACAACGGCATCTTCTTCGAGATTAACCACCCGTTCCGCAAGAAGCGCAGCATCTGCGATGACTGTGACGGTTGCACCGAGGAGCCGGACGGCGACTATGACGATGACGAGGAGGGACTGCTTTATGACGGAGACTGATAAGAAGGGCGCACTGCCGGTGCAGACACAGCGGCTCGTAAACGGCATCAACCTCATGTTTGCCGGTATTGGCGAGATCCTCAGTGCGATGGAGCCGGATATGGCAAAGGCGGTTCAGGCACTTGCAAAGACCGCACCGGGTAATCTGGATGACTTCGAGGAGATCCTCGGCGCTGATGAGCTGCCGTGGGATACTCAGCCGACAGAGCCGGAAAAGTCTGAGCAGGACAACACCCCTGCAACTGCGCCTGAACCGGAGCAGC
>DHYN01000107.1:0-4981 GCA_002414125.1 Ruminococcus sp. UBA5129
TGAGCAGAGTGAAAATATCATCGCGCTTTGCAAGACCGTCAGAAAAAGCCGTTGCGCCGCCGGAGGCTGTACCGAGCTTCAGTGCATAGTCGTAATCGCCACTTTCACAGCCTGCAATGAATCCAGCGACCATTGAATCGCCTGCGCCAACGGAGTTTTTGACAGTGCCGTTGCATACTCCGCAGATGTGTGTCCGACCATTTTCGTCGATTAGCACTGCGCCGTCTCCTGCCATTGAAACTATCACGTTGACTGCACCCATTTCGCGGAGCTTTCTGGCATGAGCAATTATTTCATCGACCGATCCCGGTTCTGTCCCGAATATCTCGCCAAGCTCAAAATTATTTGGCTTAACGAGAAAAGGTTTGTACTTAAGCACATTCAGGAGCAGGTCTTTGGATGCATCTACAACAGTGCGGACATTTATTCCGTTAATGTGTTCGAGGATGCGCTCGTAAATGTCGGACGGGAGCGATGAAGGGATGCTTCCTGCGAGGACGAGAGTATCTCCGTCTCGGAGAGCGCCGAGCTTTTCAAAAAGCTCATCGAGTTTTTCATGCGGTATATTGGGACCCTGACCGTTAAGCTCCGTCTCCTCGGCGGACTTGATCTTGACGTTGATACGAGAAAAGCCTTCTTTGAGGCGGACAAAATCGGTGTCGATACCGCTTGCGGCAACTCCTTTTTCTATAGCGTCTCCCGTGAATCCTGCAATAAATCCGAGCGCCTTTGACTTTACTCCGAGTTCGGCGAGCACGAGAGAAACGTTGATACCCTTTCCGCCGAAATATATTTCCTCTTGCGCCGAACGATTTACTGCGCCGGACAAAAGCTCACCGGTATGGACAACATAATCGACAGCAGGATTGAAAGTGACAGTATATATCATAAAACTAACCTCCGTGGTATGACTCTTAGACGTATGATACCACATCTGAGAATTAAAGTCAAGTCTTTTGCACGTTAATAGCACGGAAAGCATTTCTGGTTATGCACTTGTAATTTGTCCTGCGATGTGATATAATGGATATAATCAAGGAAGCACTGTACATAGGAGGTTTTGGAATGAACGAATTCATGATCGGCGGAAACGACTGCGGTCAGCGAGTTGACAAATTTATTGGAAAGGCTCTGCCCGATATGCCGAAAAGCCTCATGTATAAGCTGATACGCAAAAAAGACATCAAGCTCAACGGCAAGCGCTGCGAGATCTCGACAGTGCTGCAAGATGGCGATATACTGAGGATATATGCTCCCGAAAGCTTTTCGCCTAAGAAGCCGACAGGGGATTTCCTCGCCGCACCGCCCAAGCTTGATATTGTTTATGAGGATGATGAACTGCTTATCGTCAACAAGCCGATAAACCTTGCTGTCCATGCCGACAACGACCATTCTCCCGACACTCTCATAAGCAGGATACGCCACTATCTCTATGATTCAGGAGCTTACGATCCGCATTCTGAGGCTTCATTCGCACCGTCACTGTGCAGCCGTCTCGATAAAAACACCTGCGGTCTTGTAACAGCAGCAAAGACTGCTTCCGCATTGCGTGAAGTCAACGCCGCTATCCGCGACGGAAATGTTACAAAAATATATCACTGTGCCGCAGTCGGAGCACCTCCGCAAGACAATGGCATAGCCGAAGCTTTTCACTTCAAGGAGCAGGTCGGCAACATCGTCCGAATTTCCGACAAGCCGTTAAATGGCTATAAACCGATAAAAACAGGCTATAGACTTCTCTCACGCAAGAACGAGCTTTCTCTTCTCGAGATAAATCTCTTCACGGGCAGGACTCACCAGATAAGAGCACACCTCGCACATCTCGGCTGTCCCGTGCTCGGAGACGGCAAATACGGTAATATATCGGCAAATAAACGTTTCAAGCGCTTCACTCAGACTCTCTGTGCTTATAGTCTCAGATTCCGATTTCCCGAGGATTCGCCGCTCAGCTATATGAACGAAAAGAAAATTATTGCTCCGAAGCCCGATTTTGAGGAGCTTTTCACTTGACCTGCGCTTGTAAAAATGGTATAATATAGGGTAAGCTTATTTAGGAGGATATTATGAAGGTTATTCTGCTCGAACATACACCCGATCCCGAGAGACTTATCGCAACTGCAGCGAAGCTCTGCTATTCAAGCAGCGATATTTCGTCACTCCGCGACGGTCTCACCGAGGACAAAACAAAAAGCTTCATCGAAATGCTCGTGGCGATCGGTCACGAGAGCGTTATGGAACACGTTTACTTCACATTCGGTATCGAGGGGATCTCGCGTGCATGCTCGCATCAGCTTGTGCGTCACAGGATCGCTTCATATTCCCAAAAGAGCCAGCGTTACGTCAATGAGAACGGTTTTGATTTCGTTACTCCGCCTGCGATCGCGGCTGTGTCAGATGCAAAAGCAGAGTTTGACAAGCAGATGACCGCCGTTACGGAGGCTTATGCAAAAATTGCTGACATCCTTACCGAGGAACACAAAAAGACTTTCATCGCCGATGGTCTTTCCGAAAAGGATGCCGCCTCCAAAGCACGAAAGCTTGCCAACGAGGATGCAAGATTCATTCTTCCGAACGCGTGTGAAACAAAGATAGTTGTAACGATGAATGTCCGCAGTCTGTTCAATTTCTTCCGACACCGCTGCTGTAATCGTGCACAATGGGAAATACGCGAGGTTGCCGTTGAGATGCTCAGACTCTGCCGCGAAGCTGCTCCGACTGTTTTCGGCTACGCCGGACCGTCCTGCGTGATGACGGGCAAGTGTCCCGAGGGTAAGATGAGCTGCGGAAAAATGGCTGAGGTAAAGGCTTATTTCGCACAGCTTGACAAACAAGCTGAGAGGTGATATTATGCTTGAATTCAGGGATATCGAAATCTCGGACAAGGATAGGATCAACGCTGCACTGCGCAGATCCGGTTTTCTTGGATGCGAGTACAGCTTCGCAAACAATATGGCTTGGAAGCGCCTTTCGGACTCTAAGATCACATTTCTTGGCGATTTTTACATCTCCTGCGGCTTCGGCTCGGAGGACGGCATACCGTCTTTCACGTTCCCCGCAGGCAGCGATGATTACGACCTGCTCTTCACCGAGCTGCGTCGATTCACTGACAGCATCGGAAAACCGCTGCGGATCCGCGGCATCACCGATGAACTGCTTCCGCTTTTCAATGAACGCTTCAAAGGACAGTTCACCTGTCAATACGACCGCGATGAATCCGACTATATCTACAGCTCCGCAGACCTTATCTCGCTGAGCGGAAAAAAGTATCACTCGAAACGCAACCACCTCGCGCGGTTCAACGAGCTGAAATACGAATTTTCCCCGATCACCGACCGCGATATTGACGACTGTATCGCCTTTACCGTTAAGGACTACAACGAAAGATCGGGCGAAAACGACCATTCGCTGATCGCAGAGCAGTACGCGATAAACACATTCTTTATGTACTTCAATGAGCTTGAACTCAAGGGAGGCATGATCCGTATAGACGGGAAACCGGCTGCCGTTTCGATCGGCGAACGCTGCTTCGGCGATGATTTTATAGTCCACATTGAAAAGGGCGATACACGCTATAACGGCATTTATGCAGGTATTAACAACCTCTGTGCAAGAGAGTTTGCCTGCGATATGAAATATATCAACCGCGAGGAGGATCTCGGTCTCGAGGGACTTCGCAAGTCGAAGCTCTCGTACAAGCCGATTTTCCTGCTCAATAAATATACTGTCTCATTCATGTAATACGGAGGTTTTTATGATTTACGTCTATCTCGCAAAGGGCTTTGAGGAAACTGAAGCCATTGCTCCTATCGACCTTCNNGTTGTTACTGTTGGTGTCGGCGACAATATTATTGTCGGATCGCACGGAATCCCCGTCATCACTGACACTATTGCGCAGGAAGCTCCGCTCACCGATGAGGTCGAAATGATCGTGCTGCCCGGCGGTATGCCCGGCACGCTCAATCTTGAAAAGAACTCGTATGTCCAGCAGGCGATCGACTTCTGCGTTGAAAACGGCAAGCTCATCGGCGCTATATGTGCCGCACCGTCTATACTCGGTCACAAGGGGATCTTAAACGGTAAAAAGGCGGTTTGCTATACCGGCTTCGAGGATCAGCTCAAGGGGGCAGAGATCGGAACGGAGGGTGTTGTCCGCGACGGAAACATCATTACCGCAAGAGGTGCAGGCGTTGCCGTTGACTTTGGTCTCAAGCTTGTTGAAGCGCTCCTATCAGAGAATGACAGCGAAAGACTGAGAAAGGCTATCCTCTGTGACTGAATTTGCCGATAAGAAAACGGCACGCGAATATTTTTCCGAGCTGCGGAAANNGAGGCGAGCCGAAAAGGAGGCTCTCGCAGCGGAAAACGTGTTGTCGTGTGAAAGAGTGAAAAATGCCGACGCGGTGCTCATTTACTGCTCTGTCGGCACAGAGCTCTCAACGCGCGGTATCATACAAAGGCTCATTGATTCGGGGAAAACCGTTGCCCTGCCGAAATGCGGCGAGTACGGTAAAATGGATTTTCACATCATAACCTCAGCCGATCAGCTCGCCGAGGGCAAATTCAAAATACCTGAGCCGGACGGATCTCTTCCAAAGCCTGTCATCACCGACAAAACGGTTTGCATCGTCNNGCTCGCTTTCACGGAGCGCGGACTGAGACTCGGCTACGGAGGAGGATTCTACGACCGATATATCTCGGCTTATCCGCAGCTTTACAGGATAGGTCTTATATTTGACGAGCTCATATCAGGCTCGCTCCCTGCCGAGTCGCACGATGCGGCAGTAAACGCTATTATTACTGAAAAGAGGAAGGTGTTCTGTAGTGCAGAATAAAGATAACGACCTTTTAAACAGCATTCTTGACGAATACGACGCGAGCAAGCGCAGCTCTGCCGATAATAATACCGAGCCGTCTCCTGCTGAAGCAGATGCTTCGGTAACAGCGGGGGATACGGCTCCCGAGACAGAGACTCACGAAGCCG
>DHYN01000107.1:5070-7441 GCA_002414125.1 Ruminococcus sp. UBA5129
AAAAAGAAAAAGAAGAAAAAGAAGAAGAGAAGCCGTCTGCCTGGCGTACTCATTCTCACGACATTCATTTTCGCCGTGTCGATCTGTCTCTCGCTCGTCATAATCGCTTACGGAAAGGATATGCTCGGTATCGGAAAGAGCGAGAATACACAGCTCATCGAGATACAGGAGAGCGATACCGCCGAGTCGATAGCAAATCTCCTCGAGGAACGCGGCATAATCAAGTCGCCCAAGTTCTTTATGCTTTTCGCACGTTTGAGCGGCAAGGACAAAAAATTCATCGTCGGTGAACACTTTGTCCGTCCGAATATGGCTTATGAGACGATCATCACCGAGCTCACTTCAACTGAAAATGCACAGAAGGAATCTGTAGAGGTCACGATCACAGAGGGAATGACCCTCATGGATGCTGCCATGAAGCTCAGTGAGGAGGGAGTCTGCAATACGGATGAATTCCTCTTTAACTTCAATGCAGGCGGTCTCGGATTCGATTTTGAGAACAAGATCAATTCCGCTGCAGGTCTGAAATTCTACCGTATGGAGGGATACGCTTTCCCCGATACCTACTACTTTTACAAGAATATGGAACCCGATCAGGTTTGCCAGAAGATCTATCTGAACTTCAGCAACAAAATGGGTTCGTCCGTAGAGATCAACGGAAGGACATATGAGGATCGCTACAAGCGCATGGAGGAGCTCGGTCTTACGCTTGACCAGCTTATGACGTTCGCCTCGATCGTTCAGGCGGAGGCTGCTACTCCCGAGGCAATGACAATGGTCGCTTCCGTTTTCTGGAACCGTCTCAACCATAAGGATATTTTCCCGAAGCTTGAATCAGATCCGACACGTCTCTACGCTGAAAACGTTATCAAGCCGAATATGGCTGTTTACGATGAGGACATGATAAACGCTTACAATACCTACACGGGTACGGGACTCCCTCCCGGAGCTATCGGAAATCCCGGTATTGTTGCTATTGATGCTGTTCTGACTGCCGAGGAGAGTGAATACTACTTCTTCTACGCTAATACAAGGACCGGTGAGACTCTCTTTGCTAAGACAAATGATGAGCACGAGGCTAACATCCAAAAAGTAAAGGAAGAAAATGCTGCTGCCGACAAGGCTGAAAAGGAGGCAAACAAGAAAAAGAATGGTTAAACTTGAAGTTCTTGCTCCTGCCGGCGATGAGGAGAGGCTTGGTGCGGCTCTGACATACGGTGCAGATGCCGTTTACCTCGGACGTCAGCAGTTCGGAATGCGCTCTTCGCCGATGAATTTTGATTTTGAGCAGCTCAAAAAAGCCGTTTCCGCGGCTCATGAAAAGGGCGTAAAGGTGTACCTCACCTGCAATACGCTCCCGAGAAATAACGAGCTCCCTTTTTTTGAAAGGTACGTCCGTGAGGCTGTGGAAGCTCATGTCGATGCGTTCATCGTTGCTGATATCGGACTCATGTCCCTGATAAAAAAATACGCTCCCGATGCCGAGCTTCATGTCTCGACACAGACGGGCATAGTCAATTACGCTACCGCGCGTGAGCTTTACAGCATGGGTGCGAAGAGGATAGTGCTTGCCCGTGAGCTAAGCCTCGATGAGATCGCGGAGATACGCGCCAAAACCTCCCCCGATCTCGATATAGAGGCATTTGTCCACGGAGCTATGTGCGTATCGTTTTCGGGAAGATGCCTTCTGTCGCAGTATCTCGTCCAGCGTGACGCAAACCGCGGCGAGTGTGNNGCTGGGGGTATCACCTTATGGAAGAAAAGCGTCCTGGACAGTATTTTCCTATTTTTGAGGACGAAAAGGGTACTTATATCCTCAATGCAAAGGATCTCTGCATGATCGACCACATCGACAAGCTTGCAGAAGCAGGCGTAACAAGCCTTAAGATCGAGGGCAGAGCAAAATCGGCTTACTATGTCGCTGTCGTCACGAATGCTTACAGAATGGCGGTTGATGAATATTACAGTGACCCTTACAACTACAAGCTTTCCGATTGGATACATGATGAGGTATATAAGGTCAGCCACCGAAAGTATTGCAGCGGATTCTTTTTCGGCATTCCCGAGGAATCCCAGTACTACGAAAACAGCGGCTATATAAGAAATTTCGACGTCGTTGCAGTAGTAGACCGATGTGAGAACGGCACGGTCTACTGCACTCAGCGAAACAGATTTTTCAAGGGCGATGAGCTTGAGATCCTCGCTCCCTCAAATAAGCCTGTTGTGATGACTCCGGAAGCGCTTTTTGACGAGGAGGGCAATGAGCTTGAGACCGTCAACCACGCTATGATGAGGTTTTCGTTCCGCTCGAAAACTGAATTTCCGTCAGGCTCCGTCATCAGGCATCAGGTTAATACACAATAACGAAAAT
>DHYN01000107.1:7480-17090 GCA_002414125.1 Ruminococcus sp. UBA5129
ACGCCCTGTCAAAGCCGTTCTTGCGTGCGTCGACACGGGCGAATTTGATGCGGAGGTTTCAATAAACGAGCTTGCTGAGCTCGCAGCATCAGCCGATGCAGAGGTAGTTGGAGTCGTTATGCAGAAAAAAGCCTCCTACGACTCGGCAACATGTATGGGAACAGGACGTCTCGAGGAGCTTCGCGATCAGCTTGAAGCTCTCGATGCTGAGCTTGTCATCTTTGATCACGAGCTTACAGGCGTTCAGGTGCGCAATATTGAGAACATTCTCGATGTCCGAGTGANNCCTTATCCTCGATATTTTCGCCCTGCGTGCAAGGACTCGCGAGGGAAAGCTTCAGGTCGAGCTTGCTCAGCAGAAATACCGTCTGCCGAGACTCACAGGTCTCGGAGCATCCCTGTCCCGACTTGGCGGTGGGATAGGTACTCGCGGTCCCGGTGAAACGAAGCTCGAGACCGACAAGCGCCATATCCGCAAGCGTATTTCTTATCTTGAGACCGAGCTTGAGGAGCTTAAAAAGCACCGTACCTTCTCGCGCTCACGCCGAAAAAAGGATGGAGTCCTCTGTGCCGCGATCGTAGGCTACACCAATGTAGGAAAGTCAACGCTTCTCAATGCGCTGACCGAAGCAGGAGTTCTTGCGGAAAACAAGCTCTTTGCAACGCTTGATATCACATCACGTTCAATAGAGCTTCCCGATGGACGAAGCGTTATGCTTATCGACACGGTAGGTCTTATACGCCGTCTCCCGCATAATCTCGTAGAGGCTTTCAAATCAACGCTCGAGGAGGCTGCCGCTGCCGATATTATACTCAATGTGCAGGATATATCCTCGCCTGAGCGTGAGGAACAGGCGCAGGTCACACGGCAGCTTCTTTCAGAGCTTGGCTGTGACGGCATCCCGCAGCTTAATGTCATGAACAAGCTTGATGCCGCAGGTGACACAGATACCGTTTTCGAGGACGATCACACGGTATTCATCAGCGCAAAGCAGCAGGTCGGCTTTGACAGGCTGCTTGAACGCATTTCGGCGCTTCTCCCCGAAACGGCGCGCAGGATGAAGCTGCTCATTCCCTACGACAAGACGGCTCTTATCGGAAAGATCCGTATCGACGGGAAGATTATGTCGGAGGAATACACCGATTTGGGCACTCTCATAGATGCTCTTGTGGATATAAAGCTTGCCGATAGGATGAGCGAATTTTCCGTATAAATACCATTGCCCCTTTACGCTGCCATAATAAAAAACAGCACAGTCCCCGTATGGGAGCTGTGCTATTTTCATTAGTTGTCAGAATTATCTGTGTTTACTTTTTTATGCTTTAAAAAATATAACAGAATTGTTATAAATAATACTACAATTAACATTATACTTATATCTTTCAAAAATAGTCCTATTCTATTATATTTTAATATTATTTGCGTTTCGTCTTTTGGCAATGGTAATTTACCTTTTAAGCTCCTAAGATATATACTAAAACCTAAACACAATACGGTTAAAAAGAATAAAACAATATTTATAATTTTTAATTTTTTCATTATTGTACCTTTCCGATCAAAAAATATTCTTGAGAACAGCTTTCGGTGCAGATGCACTTCCCTGTATCATTCGGGAGGTTCCGCCTCCTTTGCCGTTCATTTTTTCGTTAAGCAGATTAGCCTCAGCTTTGAGGTCAACAGTTCGGCTGATTAAAACATATGACCAGCCGTCCTCATCGCTTCCGCAGAAGCCTGCACAGATTCCTCCGCACTTATCGGCAGCTCTGTCAACGAGCCTTCTCAGCGAATTGCGGTCGAGGTCGGGCTCGAAAATGACGATATTGCCGTCAGTCGGAGCGATCGAATCTACCCTCAGCGCGATATACGCATTGCACATCGCAGCCGACTTTGCCTTTTCTTCCTCAGTCTGGCGAATGAACCGTGCAACGGCTATAGCGGTCTCCGAGGGCTTTGCCGACAACTGACTCGAGATCTCCCTGACGTTCATAAGAGCCTGCCTTGACGCCTTGAAAGCGTTCTTTCCGCAGACCATATTCAGACGTGTACCGCCCTTGTAGCTGATACTGTCCGTTATAACGAGCATACCTATCTCCGCCGTGGAAGCAACATGCGGAGCACAGCATGCACATCTGTCGTATTCTCCGATCTCCACTATCCTCACGTTTTTTGTCAGCTCAAGCTTGCTGCGGTAATCGAGCTCCGCAAGCTCTGTTGGCTGGGGATAATATGATGTGATCCGCACATTTTCCGCGATCACATCATTGACAGCCTTCTCTATCTGCAAAAGCTGATCCGCGGTCAGATGCTTGTCGAAATCAACGGTAACAGTTTCGTCATTGAGGTGAAAGCCCACATTCGTGCAGCCGAACATGGTATGTGCAAAGCCCGACAGAAGATGCTCTCCGCTGTGATTTCTCATACGCTCGTAACGCTTTTTAAAGTTTATCGAACCGATAATTTTTCCGCACGGAACAGGCTTATCAGTAACGTGGAAAAGCTCTCCGCCGTTCTCGCGAACCTCCTTCACATTAAAGACCGTCACGTCTGACACGAGCGTGATCGTTCCGGTATCGGACGGCTGTCCGCCTGCTTCGGGAAAAAATGCCGTCGCATCGAGCAGTGTTAAGTACTCTCCGCCGCATTCGGTACACGAGATCACGTTTGCCTTAAAGGATTTCATATAAGGATCCTCATCGAAAAAGCGATGAGTTTTACCATTAAGCTTTTGCTGTTTCATAGTATTGCTCCTCAAATTAACTTATGAACTTATTGCTTGCCCCTTTGCCGAAATACTGCGTCATAAACTCTCAAAATATGCACATATTCCTTTGGCTTTATTCCTTGTCCTTCGACAAAGGTTCTGCGCACTAATATTCAAGAGTTAACTTAGGGAGCAATAACTCCTAATAATTTATTGTTAATAAACCTTAGCATAGTCACCTGTTCTTTGTCAAAAGGTATATCAATTATTTATCAGATATATCGCACCGTATCTTCGAGCGGTTTGCAGACACTGTGCATTTTTTCGAGCGGTACAGCATCATCGGCAGGGTATCCTATCGGCATAAGCAGTACTGAGCGCTCATTTTCCGGCAGACCAAGCGCCTTTTCGAGACATGTAGGCGAGAAGTAATTGACCCAGCAGGTACCGATGCCAAGCTCCCAGGCCTTAAGCATAACATGGGTCGCAACGATGCTGACATCCTGAACGCCGCAGTGGACTCCATTTTCAAGCGGGTTTTTCCAGTCCTCAGTGGAATCATATGTGAAGAGCAGGACTGTTCGTGCTCCGAAAATACACCTGCTGAGCTCGTTTAGCTTTGTAATGTATTCCTCGCTGCGAATAACATAAATACGCTGCGGTTGATAATTGCAGCCTGTAGGTGCGATGTTTCCTGCTTCTAAAATCAGATCCATTTCTGTTTGACTGATCTCCCTGTCTGAAAATTTTCTCACCGAAAAACGGCTTCTTGCAAGTTCAGTAAAATCCATAACAGCCTCCTATAATTATATATATACTCAGTATATCACATATACTGTCGAAAATCAAGAGCAACTTTGTGAAAAAACACGGCAACAGCATTTATTATGATGTATCGAGACATTGCATACATAAAAGTAAATGTTGTTGCCGTATGTAAAAATTCTGTTGCCAAGCAAAGGTTTGGAGAGCTTGTCATATCTGGCTTATCATATCGCTTGACAGTTGAAATAACCTGTGCAATCAAACGAATTTCAAATGAATTTTTTGAAAAGACTTGACAAATCCCTTAAGGTATCATATCATATTAACTGATTTTTTTTTTTATAATGAAAAATGTTCTGATTGGCAATAAGGATACTGCTCCCACATTTGAGAGCAGTACCAGATAGGAATCTTGACAATTAACCTATATTGGCATATACATAAGCATGATATTGTGTGTAAGCTTTACATAGTACCAATGTTGGAATAGAAGAAAGCAAAAGAAAAAATCCCGAATTATCGGGACTTTTCAATGGCTAAAGACTGCAATTTTGATACAATGCACCCTTTTCAAACAGAAAGGGTGCATTTGGGGTTATGGTAAAGCTATCGTTTTCTTATTGATTAAGCCAAAAGGAATAATACATTTAAGGCAGTGGAAAAAGATGTAAGTTACTCGTCAAATCATTCAGCATAACTCATGTACCAGTGCAATCGGCGTTTCCAATGAAATATCCGCAGATAGTCTGATCTGCAATTCATTCTTCTCAATGTGGATATCCACAGGCTGCTTGGGCAATGCAAGTGACACAATCGCCGGTGCTGATGCTACACATTTCTCACGCACTTTCCGAAGATGATAGTAAGAGGTCTTGACATTAATCCCATTCTCTCCACACCATTTCTGTACTGTCATTCCGCTTGCCTGCTACGTTTCAATCTGCACTGCCCTATCACGCATTCTGACTTCTTGCTTGACTACGGTAATGGCTGTAGTTGTTTCTTCTATGTACTTTTCCTCCTGTATCTAATTCAATCCAGCCCACTCCATAAAACTAACTTAGACATTCTGATTTGCTCTATAGAGTTGCTTAGACTTTATTATACACCAAAGTTCAGTTCATTAGTTTGGAAGTCGAGGATTTATTTTACGCTTACACTGTATCGACATACATTTTATAGTAATTCTACTTGAAAAAGAGATAAAAGGAACTGAATAAAAATTTTTCATAGCAAGGCGGAAAAGGAAAGCGTGCTGTCGCACGGTGACAACGACACAATTTGTGATATAATGACAGAACAGTTGTGACGTTTTTCAACATTTACACAGTTTAAAAATCATACTCACCTAAACGTTGGATTGTCGAACACACTTTTGCATGGCTGAATTTTTCACACAGATTATCAAAAGATTATGAGCTTTCTTCTCGTTCTGCTGAGTGTATGATTGTGATTTCTCATGCTTTTTATTTTTTAAATCGTCTATGAACACAAGCTCTTATATATTCTAAAATTATTTTATCAACTTCATAAACATACCGTTCGTGCCGTTTAAGTGGGATTTTCCGTTAAGAGGACCTCTTCTAAAACTGTGAAAAAGGAAATCATGTACTTCATCAGGAGTACAGTAAGTGCAAAGCTCAATACGATGAATATTTTTGGCATTTAATCCTGATTTCAGAAGTATATCAGTATTCACGCCGAATAAATCAATATGAGGCTTTTCATATTTACGACTTATGAAATCTGTAAATCCACGTTCTGCAAACTGATTTACAACTTCTTCACCTACTTCAAAGCAGCATTCTGCAATACTCGGCAGAATAACAGCTGTAATCTTATCTTTATCGCAGTTATATTTATCGCATATTTCCTGCACTGTGTTTTCGATTACTCCGCATAAAGAGTTCTTCCATCCAGCATGACAACAAGCGATGACTTTGTTTTCAGGGTCATTATGTACAAATTGTACTATTGCACAATCAGCAGCGTACAGATAAAGTGTTATGTCAGGGTCATTGGTTACAAGTCCGTCAGCGTGAACTGAGATTGATTCATCATAAATATCAATCAAATCTGCCAAAGAAACACATCTTGCAATGTTTGTACCATAGATAAGGCGGTTAGTTATAACTTTGTTCGGGTCTGAGCCTATAGCATTGCAGAACATTCTAAAATTCTCTCGTCCATTCTCAATGTCAAGCGGCTTATATATGTTGACATTCATTGATGCTGTTGTGCCTGTTGAGATTCCACCGTGTCGTGTACTGCAATAAGCTTCTGCAATACCTGTATCTGCAATTGGTGATACTTCAATCATGTATATCCCGTTTTTATCTATAAATCTGTATTCCATAATACCTCCATTAAATTGTTCCATAGTAATTTATAATTTTTTTGAAATCGTCAGATATATTAGTTTTGTCGTCGTAATCTGTGAGATCTAAATTCACGATATGCATACCTGTAGATGCCTGAAAAAGCACTGTAGAGCTTATATTTGAGTTAGTTATAAGTGAATTAATACTGTGTGTAATAACCTGACCAGAAAGAAGTGAAACGTATACTAAATCTGTATTTTCAATATACTGTACATTAAGAACTTTTCCATTGTTGTTTACAGCCGAAAGATATTTAAGAGAGATTTCATCGTTGTTAATCGAAATCCTATATGTATAAAGATAAAAATCATTTGAGCCAAATATTAAGTATATTGTTCCATTGTGCTTTGCAAGCTTTATTGAAGATATGCCGTCATCACTATCATATTTCCTGTTTATTTCAGTAATTGATTCGGGTCTGCTGTCGATTACTGCTTTTTTACCGTTTTCAGTCCATACTTCAGCATACAATGTATCTATATCACCGCCACAGGCAAAAAGTTTCTTACCTTTGTCTATTTCTATAACATCTATTGAACGCATTTTCGAATTATTACGAGAAATGTCTGATTTTCCGATTTTATGGTATACATCAGAGAAAATATTCATAGTACTGTCATCATTAATAAGTGTATTTTTGTTTATGCAGTAAACATTGCTTCTGCTGTGCCTGAATACGCACCATAATGTGATTATGAGAATTACTAAAGTCGATTATGCGTAAGAACAGCCAAACAGCAACGCAATACTAAATAATGAAAATTCCCATTAAGATGCTTGTGTAAATTAGGAAGATATGCTATAATAAAGATACAAATAAAGTTTTCAAGGAAGTGTCATAATGGAAGAATGGTTTACCGTTGAGAGTATTGATAAAGATACATTTGCAATCAGTGAGTATAAACATTGGGAGGAAACGCACTGCTATCTGTTATGTGGAACAAAAAATGCTGTATTGATTGATACAGGTCTTGGAGTAGGAAATGTAAAAGAAATAGTCGATAAATTAACTGATTTGCCTGTTATGGTTGTTTCGACTCATGTACACTGGGATCATATTGGTGGACATAAATATTTTTCTCACATAGCAGTAAATGAAATAGAAAAAGAATGGCTTGCAGATAAATTTCCACTTCCTTTACAAGCAGTAAAACAAAATCTTTTACATTACCCTTGTGATTTTCCTAAAGAATTTAGTATAGATAAATATACTCTTTTTCAAGCTGTGCCGACAAAAATTTTCAATGATGGGGATAGCTTTGACTTAGGCGGACGTACTTTATTCGTTATTCATACTCCCGGACATTCACCCGGACACTGTTGCTTTTATGAAATAGATAGAAAATATCTTTATTCGGGAGATTTGATATATTGCGGATGCCTTGATATGTTTTATCCTACAACAGACCCAGAATTGTTTTTTCAATCAATAAAGAAAATTGAGCATTTCAATATAGATAAGATATTGCCCGGACATCACAGTCTTAATGTTCCAATTGATATTATCCATAAAATTGATAAGGCATTTTGCAAATTAAAAATTGAAAATCAATTGCAACAAGGTAAAGGAATATTTGATTTTAGCGAATTTCAAATACATATTTAAGTGAATTGAATAATGCAAATCCGTTAGAGCGTTCACAAGACGTTCTAACGGATTATCTGTTTATTCTTAGTATGCAGAACGACAAAACAACTGCAAGGGCAAATAGAGCCGTTTCCGTTCCTCTATGGGCGTATCAGACTATTCAAGCGTATATTTATTTCGTTTCTGTGAGTGCAACTTCTGCTGACTACGCTCACGCTCACGTTTAATATGCTGTTCATCAAAATAATGCTTAACCTGTCGGGTGTACTTCTGAGCTGCCGTTTTTCTTGTCATAAAGTTGTTATACTCGGCAGCAAGAGTATTATACTCTGACTTCAACTCATTCAGCTTGTTTTTCAAATCAGCCATTGTAGGCGGTTTATCGTCAACATAGTATGGTTTGCGATGTTCTAAAATATACTTCTTGGTATTTTCGTAGTCCTCAATAGTATCGGCATTTTTCTTTTGGAAACGGCTCTTACTCCAACCCGATTTTGCCTTGTACTCCTTGTAAATCAGCTCTATCTCCGCAAGATGTTTCATCTTGGATATGAGAGTATTAACTGCCTTGATGTCCTTACTGTGCGATTCCAACTCGTCTGAATGGTCATCATCGTGGTGGATATTCCACATGAACGATTTAAGCATATCAAGGGTCATAACTCCTGCGGATTCAAGGTCGGCAATCATCTCATCAGCACCACGCATACCACGAATATCCGCCCACACATCTATTTTCTTTTCTGTTGGCTTGGTTTCGGAAATTTGCGGTGTAGGTGCAAATGGCGTGACTTCGGGAGTTTTCGGCATTTGCAGTTTGGAAGTTTCAGCAACTCTTGGCATAGAAATTTCAGCGATATTTCGTTTGCTTTGATTGACCTTTTGAATTATCTCAATCTGCTCTACGATGCGTTCTGCCGTGTACTCCTCGCCCAAAGTTTCGGCTCTCGTGAAACGCTCCTGACCGTTCATTCTGAATTTCAGCTTATACTTGTTACTCGGCTTGTAAACGTACTCGATTTCGTTGGCGGTGCATTGGCTGAAAAAGTCGGCAAGGTCTTTGCTATTACAAACGATTTCAGCAATCCTATATCTCAACTTTTCTTTCCACGATTTACCCTCTTTCTGCATATCACGTTCAAAGTGAGATACAGCCTTTTTCTTTTCAGGCTCATCAATAACCGACAAGCTGTATTTTTTGCAAATCTCATCGGACAATTCACGCACCTTGCTCCACGCACGTTCAGACTTCTTACCCTGATTAAATTCAGTTTCAAAAGTTCGATGCGTATTGCTGTTGGTATTGTTGACGATGATGTGGTTATGAATGTGGTCGTGGTCTATGTGGGTAGCAAGGATATATTGATAATCTTCGCCCAGAAGTTTTTGACAAAATTCAAGTCCAACAAGCTGTGCCTGTTCAGGAGTAATTTCGCCCGGTGCAAATGATTGAATTATGTGCTGTGCAAGGATTTTACTTCGCCCACTTCCTTGCTTTCGGACAGTTTCAAATTGAGCCTGTGTAGCCTGTCCTGAAGCACTGCAACCATTAGCAATAACGAGCGTACCGTTTCGGGTTTTCCGAGGGTCAATGACATACTCGATTGATTTACTGAGCGTATTTCTGATTCCGTGGAGTTTAGTCGTCGCCATATTTGTTCCATTCCTCTCTTGATTTCGTTGATGTCCTCTCTATAAAAATTGCTCGTAGCGTTTACCCTCACGGCTATCTGATTGATGTTATTTCCGATGTGACGGAGTTCTCTGAGATACTCGTCAAAATCGTGCAAATCATAATTTACGATAACCGTATTCAAGGCACAATCACGCAAGTACGAACTGCGACTTTTATAGGACGATTTTTCAAGTCTGCGGTCTATGACTTCCAACTCTTTCTTACTCACACGAAACTGCACAACTTCGGTACGGTTGTTATCGTCCTTTGCAATGCTCTTGGTGTCTGATTTTTCGGTCTGCTCCTGCTGAGAGATAAGCATATCCGATAATTTGATTTCATCATAAACCTCACGCATTAAAACTCCTGTTCTCTCGTCAATGTTATGGCTGAAATCCTCTGTAGATTTCATTTTGTAATTCATAAAAATTACCTCCTGTGATTTGTTCTTTTTAGCTGCTTTCAAGCAGCTTTTTCTTTTACAAAGGTCTTAGGGAAT
>DHYN01000035.1:0-2678 GCA_002414125.1 Ruminococcus sp. UBA5129
ATGTCTGCCGATGAGTTGTATTATCATATCTATCAGCAGGAGAAACCTGAATACTACGCACAGACGTTTTTGCGGCATTGGTTTCTTATTAAAGATTATATTGCACAAGCTCTATTCTATCTTGTACTATTTCTCATCTTCCCAATAACCCTTGGCTATATCTGCAAGGTACTCATCATCGCTGACCACAAAGTCAATAAATATCTTCTCTGTCTCGTCAGACTTGAAATTTATCAGACATTTTAAAGCAGTGCTGATAATTTGTTTTGTATAAATACTTATCGGAAGTCCTGCGAACTTCAAAAGAATCTCCTTTGCACGTTTATCTTTGGTATGCACAAGTCTCCACATAAACGTCTGTGCGTAGTATTCAGGTTTCTCCTGCTGATAGATATGATAATACAACTCATCGGCAGACATATCATCAGTATAGTCAAATTCACAGGCTATCTCTGCTGCAAGCTGATCTGCATTCGGATAGTACTTCACGCTGTCCGTGTAGCATTTCTCCCATTCACGTTTTGAAAATTTACTTTCAACAGGAAGTCCGGAATAAAACTCCGGCTCAGGATATTTTCTGTTTTTCCAAAAATTCTCCATATATTCAATATACTGCTTATACAGCTTTTTCGGAAGTCCGCAAGTATTATTTACGTCTATGAAAAAATCCATATCTTGACTATAACCGAATCTTATCTGCATAATATCAGTATTCCCGGTAAGATAACCTTTTGTAATCACAATAGTATCAAGTGGTATATGTAGCCTTGCAGCGGCGCAAGCCTTGTGATGACCGTCAAGCAGAGCGCTCATCCCTCCCATAGCGTTATAAGATATAGCACGAGGCTTCTCCGTTTCCTGTCCGAACAAGTCCATATAATATTGAACCCGGCTCTCATCATATTTTTCAGGCGACTGGGTGGGATAGATGAACGAGCCTTTAAGGTCAACGCATTCCATAAGTTCAGAAATATAATATTCTCCACAAAAAGCGTTGTAGTATTCAAGTTTATCAGGAACATCCCAGAAGAATTTACCGCCACCGTCAGTTGGAAAGGTTTTGGCATCCCTGATAAGATAAACTCCGTCCTCAAGAAGTTCAATAAGCGGCTTAATAATTTCAAAAGATACTTCAATACTTACGAAGTTCTTATTGATACTATCGGATATTTCCGCCAATTCAGAGCATTTTGCAGCATCAAGACCATAACCTGCCGCAAGAAGTCCACAGCAGGTGGGACAATTCCTTGGATGCATCTGCACTATTGGAACACCGTTGAGAGTCATTACCATAGGAATAGTCATATTGTGCTCTTTTTCCTCATCACTTAGTCTTTCGCATTTCAGCGTTCCCTTGGCATTTGTCACCGCAACGATAATGCCGTTATTTACTCGCTTGATTATATCGATCTTCGTATTTCCGAATATCCCCATTTCACCAATTCCTTCACCTTTTTGATGTAATATATACTATTATATCACATTACGGTCACTAAAACAAGCCTTATTATAGCAGCCGTCCTCCCCGTCGGGGGGGATTTCTATATAATTACGGCTGCTATATAATTTACGATATTTAATCCATACAATTATTGATGTCACTTTTCTATCTCAGTCTTGCAATAATTTCCAGTCACTTCATGAACGTGCATAGCAAGCTGTTTAAGCTCTGTAATACCGCTGTGGTAGAGCTTACCGTCATTGAGATTCACTGAGTTCATTATAATATGACCGTGATATTGAGAACCGCCCTGATTTTCTTTATGTACAGCAGTTATCATCTGATAGTCTCCGCTGAAATAATCAGCTATCTGCTCGGTAAATTTGCAGGCAGTATTCGTATCCTGTACATTTTGGTCGTATGAAACTATGAAGTGCATTACAGGATTATCCCCGGTTTTCCCGTAATATTCCTTTACTGCGTACATCTGATCGTATGCAAGCTTCGGGTCTATGTCACTTACGCCATAGCCTTTTGTTTCTACCAGTTTTTCGCCTGATTCAACCTTCTCTTTGAACAAGTAATCAACGCAATGACGGAAGTAATCATTCCCATTATCAGTTATGCGTTTTTGTTTAAGAATGTCCATATTTCACTAACCTCCATTTGTATTTTTTTGGCTTTTTTCGGTGCATTTTCTTGCACTGCTCGACTCGCGTGATTAGCAAGGTCTTGTATTTTTGCCATAAGAGGGGGATCAAGCGAGTTCTTGTGATGTGCAAGTCTTTCGTTCATAACAGCATTCGGCTTTATACCTCTTTTTTTAGCCTCATTCTCGATGTCCTGTGATAAAGATTCTGTCATAAGAACCGTTTTACGCACAGTTTTTAGATCTTCTTTTTTTCTCATAATAAGTATTACCTTTCTTGATATATTTTCTGTAGCATATAGCCTGTATTACGTTACACTTTCCCGTTATATTTCTTCAATATATACAGGTCGCTCCGCTCCAGATTAACATATAGTAATACTTTTTTGAAAATAATTTATATTTTTCCGAGAATTTTGATTTTGTAAACATATATAATTATTATGAAATAATAATTATTTCATAATATCAATTGATATTTTTTTCCTGTATATAGGCATTTTCCGATAATTTTGATTCTTCAAATGTATATTGTTATTTTGATACCAATTATGGTAATTTCAAAATGAAAGGAGAATCAAAAAATGT
>DHYN01000035.1:2759-2883 GCA_002414125.1 Ruminococcus sp. UBA5129
CATTTGCAGATCTTTGATCTGATGCCTGTAGGAATTATGCAGGGAATCACTCACCGTTCGGAACAGCCTGAATACCACATGGAGTATCTTATACCGTCGGATGCTCCGATTACGGAAAAACTAT
>DHYN01000035.1:2972-10442 GCA_002414125.1 Ruminococcus sp. UBA5129
GGAAGAAAACAAAATCTACTGCGCCAATTGCGGAGATCTTATCGAGAATGATGATTACGACACGGTCAACGGAGAACCGGTTTGTACAGACTGTATCGAACGCCACACAACGATCTGCGACAGGTGCGGAAATACTGTCTGGATGCAAGATTCATACGGAGACGAATACACCACATTATGCCGTCACTGCTACGAAAATCACTACACCCGATGCTCTTGCTGCGATGCTCTGCTTCATGAGGATGACGCTTATCATCTTGACGGATACGACTACTGTACAGAATGCTATCGCGATGAGGTTGATCGCAGTCGCTCAATACATGACTACAGCTACAAACCCGAACCAATATTCTACGGCGATTCTGACCGATATTTCGGCGTGGAGCTTGAAATTGACGGAGCAGGTAAAGCCAGTGACAACGCCGATGATCTGCTTAAAATTGCCAATGTGAGTGATGAACATATTTACATCAAATCTGACGGTAGTCTTGATGACGGAATGGAGATTGTTACTCATCCTATGACTTTGGAATTTCACAAAAAATTCTGTTGGGAAGATATTATGAGGAAGGCAATTTCTCTCGGCTACCGTTCGCATCAGACTTCAACCTGTGGATTGCATATTCATGTCAATCGCAATTGCCTCGGTGAGGATCGTGACGATCAGGAAATGGTTATTTCAAAAATTCTCTATTTTACTGAACATCACTGGAATGAGATGTTGAAGTTTTCACGTCGTTCGGAGTATACCATGAACCGATGGGCAGCAAGATACGGCTACGAAAATTCCGCAAAGGCAATTTTAGACAAGGCAAAGAAAGGCAATTGTGGAAGATATGCTGCCGTAAATCTTATGAATTATTCGACAATTGAGTTTCGTCTTTTCAGAGGTACGCTCAAATACAATACGTTTCTCGCAACGCTGGAACTTGTAAACGCTATCATCGAAACAGCTCTTTACTACAGCGAGGAGGAGCTGCACAAACTCTCATGGTCGGAGTTTGTACGCCGTTTGAAAGAGCCGGAGTTGATCCAGTACTTAAAGGAACGTCAGCTCTACATAAACGAAACTATTGAATCCGAGGAGGACTTATAAATGAAAGAATCAGGATCTATAATGAAAAAATTAGCGGAAAGCCCTGCCGGTGAGATTCTTGCAATTGCAGCGCTTATTACCGCAACTATCGTTGCTGACAAAATTACTGATAGACTAAAAGAAATCATGAGCGAAAAACAACCGCCGCTCATCGATATCATATACAAGGAGGACAAGTAAAATGTGTGCATTATTCGGTTGGTTAGATTACAAGGGAATTGTACCGTATAAGGTATTAAAGCGACTTACTCAGGCACTTGCAAATGCCGCTGAAGAACGTGGCACGGATGCTGCCGGAATATCCTATATCAGGGACGGAAAGGTCACGATTTTCAAGCGTCCTAAACCTGCTCACAAAATACACTTTAATGCTCCCGAAGGTACAACCGCAATCATGGGACATACCCGCATGGCTACACAGGGCGATAAATCGCATAATTTCAACAATCATCCATTCTCCGGCACTGCCGGAGATAATTCATTTGCATTCGCTCACAACGGAGTTCTCTGGAACGATAGGGAGCTCCGCCTTGATAAAAAGCTCCCTGATACTCACATCGAAACGGACAGCTACATCGCCGTTCAGCTTCTCGAATCGCAGGACAAGTTAGACCTTGATTCTTTGCGGTATATGGCAGAAACAGTTGAAGGTAATTTCACTTTCACAGTACTCGATCAGGACAATGCTCTATACATTATAAAAGGAAGCAACCCTATGTGCCTGCTCCACTTTGAATCTCTCGGACTGTACATATATGCTTCAACAGAATCAATTATGAAGAATGCACTGAAACGTGTGGGTTTATACAAATTCGCCTCGGAAAAGATAGAGGTTGTCGAGGGCGATATTCTGCGTATCGACAGAAACGGTGAAATCATTCGCTTTGAGTTTAACCCAAAGCTGTATCGTTCAAAATATCTCAGTTGGTATGGTGATGATGAACCATACTACGGTGTTCACGAAGAACTATTATTTGCATACTGCGGCTGCTATGGTGTTGATACTGTTGACGTTGAACTATTGCTTGAATACGGATATACCTGCGATGAGATCGAGGATATGCTTGCCGACCATGACCTGCTCCAAGAGACATTGCAGGCAATCAAGTTCGAGGACGGTGAAAGTCTATACGAGAATTGCTGCGGATGTGTGTTCTGAAAAGCAGCGAAAAAGCCTGTAGAAGCAATGATAGAATAGGGGATTTCCCAATCGTGCTACTACAGGCTGTATAAAAGTTTTAGAATTTTGGGAAGTCTCCTACATGAGAGACTTCCCTGATTCATCTCAGAAAAAAACAAATAAATTTCGTAATTACGTTTTTTAAAAAATTACACTTGTAAAGCAGAAGAAAAAAGTGGGTTTTTAATAACTTTTCAAGGTTGCTTATTTTAAAAAACGTAATTAGAGAAAAATTTGAAATTTTTAGGGCAAGGAAATAAATTTAAATGTATTGCGTTCATCGCACTCTGTTTGTTAGTGAACAGCAAAATTTATACGTTATGTAATGTGGTAGACTGTCTATATCTCGGATAACTGATGCTCAAACGCATCCACATCATTTAATATCCATAAAAATTCAAATAGTTCATGATCCATATAATCAAGTATTAGGTTTTTCAATGCAGAAGTTAAACGCTTTGTATGTCTGAGTTTATTCAATGTATTTGTACACATTTTGTTTATCATAGAATTATTCTTTGTCATATCGACGCACTTACTCAGCAAGCCAAAGGCAGCGTACTTTTTATTATTTCTAAATGCTGACACTCCCATATTCATTATAATAGAGACTTGGTCAGAAAAATGTTCATGCAGAAAATTGTAGTATCTACTGAAATAAAGACGATCAAGATAAAACAAAGAAAACGATGGCGTTTCCTTGCGTATTCCTGAATTAAGATAAATACCTATGCTTGATAAGTCTCCGAATTTAACTTTATTGAAAGGGAGCTCTTTCCATTGAATTATTCGCTTGGTCGTAATCTCAAGGGTAAGATCATCCATCGCATCATATTGCAATTTATTGTCACAGATTCCCTTATAAGATAACGAGGCAAAACCTCTGTTAGCCAGATTATGCCATATTATATCAGCCAATACACCTCCGCGTGCAGTGAATCCCGCTCGCATATTACTGATGTATTTATAGTTATTAATAGAACGCACGAGTGAAAATAGTGATTCAGTCAATTGACGGAGCAGGTTCTCGTCCAAATCATCCGGAATCTTACAAATAAACACATTTGCATAATCCACAAATACAGGACCGTATTCTTCTATTCCAATATTTTCAATTTTGAGATCCGGTTGAATATGACCTTTCAACATCTGTTCAGCGGCAAATTCACCGAGTATATAATAATACAGATATTCATTCATTTATTCAGTTCTCCAATTAGATAAATATGTGCTGTACCATTATCTTTATTCAATACATCAAATATCAAAGTTAAAGTTGATGTCCCTGCATTCAATATGTTATTCATTTTGCTTTGTGACAACCAGTTATTGCACGAAGTTAAAGCCTTGTATTTTATGCCTGCATATTCAAACTCTACGTTTGTCGTATAAACTCTGCGTACATCTGCCGACTCTAATAAGCATTTTACTGTAAGCTTATAAAGCTTACCGATTATAAGTTCTTTATTAGAATCTCCTTTATCCAAATCTATATATGCACCATATTGCTGTTTTACAGCCGAAAGCACATCATCATTCTCATTAGCATCAACTGCATTACTGCAATAATGTATTTTTCGGAATACATCATGTTTCTTGAAAGGAATATTAACTACATATACGAACAGTTCAGCAAGGGATTCTTCTAGGGTTTTGTTTTTAAGAGCATTCAAGAGTTCAGCCTTTTTCACTGGGGAAATATCGTTATCATTCTTAATCAATTGCGAGTATTGGTTCAATAAATCACTTAATAAAGGCTTTCTTAAAATAGGAACAACTTTGTTCTCAAAATTATCTTTAATCTCTTCTATTACCGAAACCTTATTAACGGTCTGTCGTATTACTTCATGAATATCCTCTTTCTCATTCATTATATTGCTTATCTTCTTTGAACCTAAATCAATATCAGGCATTTTTTCATCACATATCGGATTAAATAATAATAAGAAAGCGTTTTCCTGAGTGTTTTCTTCATTTAGCACAGGCATCAAGGTTTTAATAAATGAAGATATAGAAAGTTTAGGCATTGTTTGCACCTCCGAAAAAACGTGGTAAAAACAGGGAAAATATATGGTAAAGACTTTACAGGTAATTTGTGATAAAATAATAATAGTGAAAACAAAGTTCTCACATTCATAAAAGGAGGAGTCGCTATGTACGATTCATACGGTAATTCATTTTATTTCCCGGATAATTACAACAACTACGGCAATTATTTGCCCCATCCCTCTTTGGGTTACTCGCCGTTCCAGTGTTATCAGCCATACTTGTACGACCAGCTTTGGATAAATGACAGCTTGTACAAACCCAGAAACGTTATCTACAATATTTACGGAGAAAAGGAAAAAAACTTTGAAGCTCGCAAGCTAAGAAAAAGCGGAGACGTTTACACAGTTACCGAGCGTAATGGGCGTGAGGTAAGGGTTGGCAAAATAAGATTGAAGGACAAGCTAATTGTCAACCAGAAACCAGACGGAACATTTGATGCCTTTCATTGCAAGGTGAAATACGATGTGAATAAGGATCCAATACCCATTGCGATCCCATACGAAGATCTTATCAGGCGCAATATCCTAAAATATATTCCGTTCTTCCCTCGCAATGAGGACTGTCCTGACAACTATATTGTTGCGGCGTTCTTCCGTGAGCTGCTTGACGGCGATGATATCAAGTTCCTTCAGCTTCCGCAGCATTCCGGCTGGCAAGAAAGTGAAGGAAACAAGACTTCGTTCGCCTCGTCGGAGATAGTTTTACCCAAACTCAAGAAGTACTACCCGGTTGATATCCTCGAACGCAAGCTTATTAACACTGGGAAAAGTTTTGCAGAATCAGCCGAAGCTCTGGCTAAGCTCTTGCCTGCTTCCTGGAAATATAAATTCTTACTTTCAGTCCGTATCACAAGTCTCTTACTATATTTCTACGGGCTTGCAGGATTGACACCAGATCAGACGTTCATTGTCGAGCCTAAGAGTGAATCAAACGCCAAGGCAATTACCGCTCTTATGAAAAATAAAAATTTATCACCGAATGTTTGTTCGGTTGCAGACAAAAGAACTAATCTGCCAAGAGAGCTAAACAGCATCAACGACGGAATCGCTCTCTTTCGGGATACATCATATGCAGAGGATCGCAAGAAGCTTGAAACCGGACTTAATGTCCTGCTTCATGATCTGCAAAACTGCATCGGAAACGAAGTCAGAAGCCGACACCTCACTGTGATTCTCTCTGACAATCCTGGGAATATATCATCCGAATTTCCGGCTTATTTCATCAGTCTGAGCGACTGCCTGGATATTGACAATATAAAAGGGCTTCAACAGGCGGTAGGTGAGCTTGATTATGCATTGATACGTCTTCTCACCAATGCAGAGATAACTGAAAATCTGGTAACAAATGCATTGAATCGAACAGCTTATCTGACCAGAACAGAAGCTAATTCAGATTACTGGATGACCTTGCGAATGCTGCGAACGACCGTTGAGATATTATCTGAATATCGACTCGTAACTCCGGATGAAAAAAATGAGATCGTGCGTTTTTTGAAACACAATCCTCATGAAGGTATAGATTCTGCTCAATATATCACTAATGATTTTCGACAGGTAATTTCAAAATGTATTAATTCCGGTATGATCGGTGTAGCGAATCAAAAGGGTTCTCCATATTTCGATTCAAAAAAGCCAATGGTAATCCTTGATGACAAGCATATCAACATTCTGGCAGCAACTATTGATACCCGGATTTTACCACACATGAAAACGACAAGAAAACGAAACAAGCTTTTATCAGCACTGAGATCATGCGGAAAACTGTATAGCAACAACAATTTCAAACGCAACCTTGATGTCGAAACTGCTCCAGGAGTAATGGAAACCGTCAGTGTTTACAGCTTCCCGAAGGATATTCTCACGCCCAAATGCATGGAAAAGGTAAATTCCTTGGCATATGTCGACTATATTATTGAAAAGCCTGAGTCTCTGAAAGATTTCATACCAATTGCACGCATCAGTGGCTGCAATGGAGCAGCTGGTGTAGTTATAAACGATTCAACCGATGAGGCTGAGAGTATGTATATTTCAGGTCAGACACGCTCCGGAAAGACATATTTCCTTGTTCAGCAGGCTGTTATACGCGCTGAGACAGGCAAGAAAGTCATCATCTTCGATCAGACAGGAGCCTTCTCTTCCGATGAGCTGAAAAAGCATCTTCCGCAGGAAATAGTCGAACAATACTTCTCACACTGGGAAATTGGAAAACTTGGTATTCCTGTTGACCTCTTGTCACTGGAGAACTGCTCGTCGCTCCCAGAAAAGAAGAATCGGTTGTTCAGCATCTTTTCAATAGCGGCAAGGGTCACCGGCGATATTCAAGGAAAAGTACTGAAAAAGCGACTTTCAGAAATATCAAAAGCAATAGATGCAGGAAAAATACGTTACCTGCACAAAACTTTGGAATTTTTCGATGAAAACGATACCGAACAGAAAGAACTCAGAAACAGGCTTGAAGAGGTTTTCGACGATCTTGAAGGGCTGAACACATACAAACAGAACTGGGGAGAATTTCTCGATTTGCAGAAGAAGATAGTCGTTCTCTCAACTTCGGCAGACGGAATCCGAAAGAGCAGTCAGCTCATCGACATGATGACAGCCAACTTATATGAGTACAAGCAGCACGATCGTGACCCACGATATACTGTCATTCTTGATGAGTTAGAGGATCTGTGTCTGGAGAAAGACGGTCCTATCAGCATCATTCTCAGAAAGGGCGCAAAGCACCGGTTATCTATGCTGCTTGCGTCGCAGGAATTTTCTGTTGAAAAGGACAAGCTCGGCAAGATAATCGGTAACTGCGGTGCGCTTGTGTTCTTCCACCCGAAAACCGACAATATAGCTGATATTTCAAAGCTTACAGGAGTTGACAAGGCAACGCTTGCAAATTTAGAGCAAGGACAATGTGTCTATCACGGTCTATGTTACAACGAATATGCAGGTAAGAATAAGACCGCCACGCTCATTGGATGGTCATATAAGTATAAGTAAATGTTGGAACGGCTCCTTCGGGAGTCTCCTACACATATTATATTACAATTAACGGAGCAAGTCAAGTAATTTGCTCAGAAATGGAGAAATTTTATGGTTACTATTGAAAATACGTTTAAGGATTATCCTGATGAGCTTTGAAATATCAGCTATAT
>DHYN01000035.1:10594-17298 GCA_002414125.1 Ruminococcus sp. UBA5129
CTTACAACAGGCGGCTTTTAGGAGGGATATAATGATAAACTACAGCTTACAAATCAACAATCGCAAGTGGTGTGTAAGTTTCTACATTATGAAAAGCGACGGCAAACGCAAGCAGAAACAGCTATCCACTGGCATAACAGCTCTCGATAACAAGGGTAATAGGATCAATAAACGCAAGGCTGAGGAGAAAGCTAAGGAGATAATCGCCCGATTCGACGGTATCGTTGACAGCGAGTACAGTGGCTGGACGTTGGATAAATGTGTTGAATACTGCCTTGAACTGAGGAAAACAAAGCTGTCGCCCACTACATATTTCGACTATCTTAACGCTTTGAAGTGCCACATAAGACCTTATTTTCAGAACCGAAAGCCTATAAGAGACCTGAAAGCAAAGGATATAGAAGCCTTTTGCAGCTTTATGATAAGCGAAGGAAAAAGTCCAAAAACAGTTCACAAGATGCTCAGCCTTATCGGACCGGCGTTTCGGTACGCTGAGAAAAACGACTTCATACTGAAAAATCCGATGAATGTGATAGACAAGCCCTCTAAAGTACGATGCGAGACCAGCTACTATAACGCAGAACAGTTGAACGCTCTTGCCAAAGCTGCTAAAGGCTCATACATCGAAACTCCGATCATACTCGCTATGGTGCTTGGACTGAGGCGTTCTGAGATAATCGGCATAACATGGGATAATGTGGACTTTGAGAACAGGCTGATACACATCAGACAGAGCGTCGTTACCGGAGATTCAAGCATACTTCCCAAAGGGACTTACAAAGTTATCGGCGAAGTTGGCGGCAGACGTACCCGTGAAATAATTCTGAAAACCATGCTGAAAACCGACAGCAGCGTCCGCAGCTTTACTATGAACGACGACCTGTATAACTACTTGAAATCGCTCAAGACAAGGCAGGACGTAATGCCCCGTGAAACTAAGGCTTACATGGACTTTGTCTGCGTTAACGCTGTCGGTACGCTCATAACCCCTGATACAGTGACAGCTCAGTTCAGAAAGCTCCTTGATAAAAACGGGCTGCCGCATATCAAGTTTCACGCACTCAGGCATTCGTGTATCAGTCTACTCGCCAACAACACAGCGTTCTCGATGAAGCAGATACAGGACTACGCTGGACATGGAGACTTCCTCACAACGTTTAATGTTTACAGTCATGCTGACGATTCTGCAAAGAAATCTGAAATGGACTATATCACAAGCTGCTTCACCGATCTGTTCGGCGGTAAGGATAATGATTAATGAAATGCAGATGCTTCCGATCATGGGGGCATCTGCTTTTATCAAACGCAAATCTGTTGACTTTTGCGTTTTGTTATGATATAATGATATAAGAAAACGCAAAACAAGGTGGTTTCTGCGTTTTGTATTCGCAAGTGATATTATTTATACGCAATGAATATTCAAATTTGCGTTTGACATAATATAAATTATACAAAGATCGGAGATGAGCGGTATGTCAAGGAAAACGTTAAAAGCCCTGTTTCACATGGGTGTAAAAGAATATAAAGAAGAATATGAGCGTCGGTTCAACGATGAGAATACTATTCATCTGTCTGTAAATATCGGGGAAAATCCGGCTTTTATTTGCCAGACCCCTGAGATATATAAACGGATAATCGCTGTTGAGCGTCTCGATAAGGATGTAGCTGAGCTATACTATTCGCTTCCTGAAATAGCGATAGAACAGTTCACTACACGTTGCCTTATAGACGAAATACTGCTTACCAATGACATAGAGGGCGTTCACAGTACCCGTAAAGAGATAGGTGAAATATTGCAGGATCTTTCTTCACATAACAAACACAACCGCTTTGTTGGATTGATAGCGAAATATGTTATGCTTGAACGCCGTCAGTCAATGTCATTTAAAACCTGTCTGGATATCCGAAAGGTTTATGATGATATTTTTTATGAGGAAATTAAGTCAACTGATCCTGAGAACTTGCCTGACGGAGAAATATTTCGCAGGTCGGCAGTTGAAGTTCAGTCTGCAACTCAAAAGGTCATTCACAAAGGCTTGATGCCGGAAAGCAAGATAATCGAAACGTTTGAGCAAAGTCTTGCGGTGCTTAATGATAATGATATCGACATTTTTATCAGGATAGCTGTTTTTCACTACCTGTTCGGATATATTCATCCGTTTTACGACGGAAATGGCAGAACAAGCCGTTTTATCAGCAGCTACTTGCTTTCACAACAGCTTACACCTTTAATAGGCTTCAGGCTATCATATACTATTAAAGAGAATATATCTAAGTATTACAAAGCATTTGATGTGTGCAACGCTCCTCATAACAAAGGTGAGCTTACGCCATTTGTTGAAATGTTCTTGAATATTGTAGAACTGTCTATGCAGCAGCTTTTGGAAACACTGGAAGAAAAAAAGCAAAAGTGGGATTATTACTGTCAGAATATAAAAAATCTTCCAAATGCAGATAAATCAAATATTTCTATACTTTATGATGTTTTGATTCAGGCTGCGCTTTTCTCGAATATCGGTATTAGCAGAGATGAACTTATCAATCATATGAAACTGTCAGAAAATACTGTACGGAGCAGGATCAAACTCATTCCTGAGTCACTGCTGATTGTAAATCGTCAGAAAGGAAAGAAATGCTATCTTTTGAATCTTGACGAAGCGGATAAGCTGTTTGACGAATAATATGGAAAGTCCCCGCAGNNCGTATCGAGTATGAAGTCAAAGCATTTGAAATGATTAGCCGCCTCAAATACGTCATTCACGGGAGCGACTCCGTCAATAGTGTGGGTTTCGTAAATATATCTGGTTTGATCGTGGGTAAGCCTGCTACCCTCGATATGATTGGAGTTGTATGCAAAATCTATCTGCATTCTATGGTATATGCCGCCTTTTATCTTACCGCTTTTCTCAGAAAGCAGCACTGGCAACAATTCTCTTGTATCCGACATAAGGAACACCTCCTTAGCTTTATTATTACTTGAAAAATCCACTGTAGGAAAAAACGTAGGAAATTAAAACAAAAGGCATTCCCAATCGCTTGGAAATGCCTATATATCTGGGGTGGGAGATGGGATTCGAACCCACGATCTTCGGGACCACAATCCGACGCTTTAACCAACTAAGCTACACCCACCATAAGTTGGTGATAAATAAAAAACGAAGCGCCCCATTAGATATGGAGATAAGTAACAGAGCGATTCGGTATGGCGCGCCTTACTGGATTCGAACCAGTGGCTTACTGCTTAGAAGGCAGTTACTCTATCCAGCTGAGTTAAAGGCGCAAATTGGAGCGGGTGATGGGAATCGAACCCACGTAACCAGCTTGGAAGGCTGGAATTCTACCATTGAACTACACCCGCATCATATTTTCACAACACAATAATTTTATCATAAATCTGGTAAAATGTCAATACCCAAAGAACAAAAAAGTCGTTTTGTACAAAAAAACATCTAAACATAACAATGTATACGGCATAACGACGAAAGAGTTAGTCTAATATAACGGTTTTCAAAACTTTTTTGAGAAAAGTTCGTCTTTTTCACGTTGAAAAAACACTGACATATAGAACTGTATATACGCAAAAAATGCAGAAACCGATGCCGATGCAAAAATGATACATATTAGATGTAGCATAATACAAACGATTCACGGAGGTAAACACATGAATAAGAGTAGCAGGATCAGCGGAAAGCGTAGGGAACGACTGTTTAGTAGCCTTTGCATAATGCCGAGTTTTATTGGAGTAATGGCATTTTTCATACTGCCGTTTTGCATCGTTATCTACTACGCTATGGTGAACAATCCAGTAAAACACCAATTTGTGGGACTGGACAACTTCAAAGCGCTCGTAAAAAACACGGCATTTATCACGGCGGCAAAAAACACCGCGTCATTTTCGCTTATAGCCGTGCCGCTGGCGTTGGTGCTTTCGCTCGGACTGGCGGTAATGCTCGAGAAGAAGATACCCGGAAGGAGCATCGTGAGGCCATTTTTTCTCAGTCCATTGATGGTTCCGACCGCATCGGTAGTACTGGTGTGGCAGGTGCTCTTCCACAACCACGGCACGATAAATCAGATCATTGAATCGCTTGGCGGACATTCGATCGACTGGTTCAAATCGGCTAACGGGCAGATCGTTATAATCTGCATGTTCCTCTGGAAGAACCTCGGCTACAACATGATACTTTTCATGTCGGCGCTGAGCGCGATACCGAGGGACGTTCTTGAGGTAGCCGATCTGGAAGGCGCAGGCGGTGCGTACAAGTTTTTCCACATAAAGCTGAGGTATCTTTCGCCGACAATACTTTTTGTGGTGATACTTTCGATGATAAATTCGTTCAAGATATTCCGTGAGGTCTACCTGCTGACAGGCGATTATCCTTACGACAAGCTGTACATGCTACAGCATTTCATGAACAATACGTTCAACAGTCTTGATTATCAGAAGCTCTCGGCGGCGGCAGTACTTTTCGCGGTGATAATGATCGTCGTGATCGCAGTGCTGATGATCGCGGAAAGCATTTACGGAAAGGACGTGGAGAACTGATGCTGAAACCAAAACACCGCCGTCAGCGCATTTTCACGGCTCTCATAACGGCATTTGCATTTTTCGGAGCCGTTCTGTTTCTGTTCCCGACTGTGCTGACCGTCGTAAATTCGTTCATGACGTCGTCGGAGATCTCAGCCAATTACGGCGCTCTCTACGGTAACATGACAAGCGATACAAAGACCTATATTTCGCAGAATGTTAACCTCAAATTCATCCCCGACAGCGTTTCGGCGAAGCAGTATGAGTCGGTGCTTTTCCGCAATCCCGAATATCTGCTGAAGTTCTGGAACTCGGTCATACTGACCGTGCCGATCACGCTTTTTCAGGTGATCGTGGCGCTCCTTGCATCATACGGCTTTGCGAGGTTCGAGGGCAAGCTCAAGGCAATTATATTTTTTTCATACATCATACTTATGATAATGCCATATCAGGTAACTCTTGTGCCAAACTTCCTTGTCGCCGACAAATTGGGAATGCTCGATACCGGCAAGCAGATAGGACTTAACATACCGTTACTTCGCAATTTCATACAGATGTTCTACTCGCGCAGAGCTGTTATACTGCCGGGAATATTCTCTCCGTTCAGCGTATTCCTGCTGACAAAGGCAATGAAACGCATACCGTCATCATATATAGAAGCTGCAAAGCTGGACGGAGCGAGTGAGCTGCAAATACTCATAAGGATATGCACACCGCTATGCAAAGGTCCGCTAGTATCTGTTATAATGCTTGTATTCATTGATTACTGGAACATGGTGGAGCAGCCGCTGGTGCTTATGAAAGATACAGAACTGCATCCGTTGTCGGTGTTTCTGTCGCAGATAAACACGGGTGATCTGGGACTCGCATTCGCTGTGGGAGTTGTATATATGGTGCCGACAATACTGATGTTTTTATACGGAGAGGATTATCTCGTCGAGGGCATCACGACCTCAGGAGGAATAAAGGGCTAATCAGCAGAAGGGAGAATAATATGAAAAGATACAGCTTAGCGGCAATACTTGCGGCATGTGCAATGCTCGCATCGTGCAGTGAAAAGAAAGATGACGGCTCGGACGTATCAAAGCCGAAAGCTTCGGAGAACAGCCGTCCCGTAGTAAAGGTCGTAGATCTGGTAGGCAAGCCGAAAACGCTTTCTCCGAACAATTCGGAATACACCTTTGAGTTCACGAGCTATTCCGAGGATTACGACATCGACGCCGATGCGGTGTTCAGTCAATTGAGAACGGACATCCTCGGGNNATCCGCCCGATGTGCTGATGTTTCCGCCTGAATATACGCTTTGTCTCGCAAAGGCAGGCTTCACCGAGGATCTCAGTCCGTACATGGAAAAGACCGAAAACCTCCGCCGTGAACGATTTCTCCCGAATCTCATGGAGAACCTTGAGATAGACGGGAAAGTCCCTGCGCTCATCTCGGGTTTCTCCGTGAAAACATACGCCGCAAAGACCGTCCATGTCGGAAAAAATTCCGAAAACTGGACGTTTGCACAGGCTGAGGAATTGTTCCGCTCTACCCCTGAAGGCTGTGACTTCATAGTGGATATGCCGACAAAGCTTCGCAACGATGACAGCTATTATAATGAGCGTCCGCTCGCGAGATTTTTCCTCGGGCGCTATCGGGATCACGGAACTGACAGCAGCGGAAAGAGCGCCGATTTCGGAGAGAGCTTTGCGAATGCGCTCCGTATCGCTTACGAAAACAACGACCTTGTGTCAAACATAACCGATGCTGTTGACGGAAGCACTCTTGCCGCAGATAAGGCGTTTGTCGGTGAGATAGAGCTGTACAATTTTGGCGGCAGCGTGTGCGGACTTTACGCGGAATTCGGCGGAGAGGATATAACGTTTGTCGGCTATCCGTCCGACAACGGTACGGGAGCTTTTATCTCTCCGAGGGCTATGTATTCTATCGCCGCGACCTCCAACAATAAGGACGGTGCATGGGCGTTTATAGAGCGTGAGTTCGAGCTGACGGACTACTATGATGAACATGCGTCTTTTCCGCCGTTTACCGATGTTTTAGAGGACACCGCACTCAGGCAGGATAAGAACAGCAAGCTTGGACTTCATGCAGTTTTCACTATGGAAAACGGGGAGGAGAGTACGGTAAC
This sequence comes from Ruminococcus sp. UBA5129, assembly GCA_002414125.1. Lineage (GTDB taxonomy): Bacteria > Bacillota > Clostridia > Oscillospirales > Ruminococcaceae > Ruminococcus. The sequence goes on from DHYN01000035.1 coordinate 17,257, forward strand.
GGATGAGTTTATAGAGGAAGTCCTTGCATATATCAAGCGGTT
>DHYN01000035.1:17328-17457 GCA_002414125.1 Ruminococcus sp. UBA5129
GAGGAGGTCGATAAGATGATCGCAGGGGAGCAGACTCCCGAGAAGTGCAGAGAAATGGTGGAGAACAGGGTGAATATTTATCTTAGCGAGAGGTACTGAAAAATTTTTTCTTGCTGAAAAGTTTTTTGC
>DHYN01000035.1:17468-20211 GCA_002414125.1 Ruminococcus sp. UBA5129
GAGACGAGAAGTCTCGTAAGCATGGCGTGGCGTGCTTGCGACAGCGCAAAACAGCGAGCTGCAAGCGCAGCGTAGCATCGCGAGTCGTGAACCGAATTCGCGACCGTGAGCCAAAGCAAGTTGTAGTTTTCGTCAGCAGGAAGAAATGTCGTTCGGATAAAACAGCGCAAATATGAATATGTAATGCTACCGAGCTACGGAAGACTCCGCGTAGGCAAAAATGAACGAGCTTGCGAGTGGACAACGAAATGAGCGCGGCAGCTTTGCCGTTGCCCTTGAACTCCCAAGCCGTTTGAAAAAGGCTTGACTGAAAATTTTTCTGCAAGATTATTTTATACTATATATTAAAGGAGAATACTCATGAACGAAATGAACGAACAGGTCAGAGCCACAATTGATGCTCTGAATAAGGCAGATAAGGAGTCTGCACCGAAAGACCCCAAAAAAAGACGCGAGACCGTGAAAACAGTGCTCATCATTTTTCTTGCGCTGATGCTTGTGCTCACGTTTTTCTCGAATACTATCATGAATAAGTCGCTCCCGCAGGTCACAACGGAATCGACCTCGTCGGGAAAGCTCACCGAGCGCGTCCGCGGAAGCGGCATCATTGAGGCAAATCAGGTTTACGATGTGACGCTTGAGGGTAATCGTATTGTCGATTCGATCAGCGTAAAGGCTGGTCAGACCGTTGCCGAGGGCGATGTTCTGTTCACGGTCGGCTCAAAGGAGTCCCCCGAGCTGATCGAGGCTCAGTCAGCGCTTGAGGCTATGCAGCTTGAGTATGACAAAATGCTCCTCAACGTCTCTGCCGACTATTCCGCAGAAGAGCAGGCTATCAAAAATGCCCGCGAGGATCTCAAAGCAGCTATTGCAAAGCGTGATGCGTCAGCAGTTGCGGAGCAGGCAAATAAGAATGTTCAGAATGCCTACAACAGCAATAAGATCAAGCTTTCATCAAATATGGAAAAGCAGACAAAGCTCACCGACGCCATTTCGGCTATCGACGGCGATAATTATACAGGCGCTCCCGTGGAGTATATAGGATCGCTGCCGTCGCTTTACAGCGCGTATACTCAGGCGCAGTCGGCTTATGATTCCGCATATGCGCTCTACAGTCAGGTCGTCGCTGACGGAAAGGACGCTTCCTCGGCAAAGGCTGATGCCGATGCAAAGGAGAGCGCAAGGAATGAGGCTCAGAACGCTTACAACAAGGAAAAGGAAAAGCTCCGCAACAGTCTTACAGATCAGCTTTCGGCAGTCAGCGCCGCGGTGGAGCAGCTTACNNCTGCCGCTGTCAGTGAATACGAGAACAGCAACAGCGGCGGCGGAGCTTCATTTGAGGAGCTTGAAGCAAGTGTTATCGAAAAACAGCGTGCACTTCAGGATCTAATTATCTCTCTCGAAAGTACAAAAAAGAACGATTCCGCAGCAGCTCAGATAGCAGGACTTGAGCTTAAAGTCAAGAAATCGGACATCGACATGCAGACCAAAAGAGTCAATGAGCTGCTTGCCGAATGCGGTATCACAGAGGTAAAAGCTGAGCTTGGCGGCGTGGTGAGCGCGGTAAATATCCGACCGAAGGAAGTAACAGTTCCCGATACTCCGCTGGTTTCGATCGACATCGACACCGCAGGATATACGGTAAAGGTCGTTGTCGATGCCGATGCTGCCGCTAAGGTCGCACCCAATGCCAAGGCGGACATGGTGAACAACTGGAGCGGAGACGTTCAAGCCGTTCTTACCGACATCCGCGCCGATACAACGGGAAATTCCCAGAACCGCGTGCTTGTATTCAGTCTCACGGGCGATCTCGATTCGGGAACGTATGCCGACCTCTCGATAGACTGCGGCAGCGGCAACTATCAGGTGATAGTTCCGAAGAGCGCGGTTCACGAGGATTCTAACGGACAATTTGTACTCACAGTAAAGTCAAAGAGCTCGCCGCTGGGCAACAGATATTATGCGCAGCGCGTGAACGTGAGCGTTCTTGCATCGGACGAGACCTCAAGCGCAGTTTCGGGCGACATACAGTACGGCGACTACGTAATCACGGCATCGAGCAAGCCCATTCAGCCGAACGATCAGGTGCGCATGAAGGATGTGTGAAGATGAGAGCGAAAATAAACAAAAGAGTGGTCGTTGGGGCGGCAGCAGCGGCGGAGCTTCTGTGTCTCCTGTGCGCATACCGAACGTATTCAACTGCTCATTTCGCTGCGGCTGAGCTGACTCACAACTGCGCCGCCGAACGCTGGGGAGACGATCACACGCAGATAGCATGCTTTCTGACGGAGGATTCGGGATTCGGGACGGATATGATCGCAAGCGTCCGCACGCAGATACTCGGAGCGCTTAAAACGGTCTCGATAGCTCCCGAGGACGGAAAGAAGCTCTGTCCCGACGCATATTCGGCAGAATTCGGCAAAGCTGAGGCTGTCAGTGATACGGATGCGTATTCCTACACGAACGTGACGGTCGTCGGCGGAGACTATTTCCTCATCCACGATCTTACTCTTGCGGACGGAGCTTTCTTTTCGGACAATGACATCATGCAGGACGGCGTTGTGATAGACGAGAGTCTTGCTTGGGCAATGTACGGTTCATCGGACGTTTCGGGGATGAATATGACATTGAACGGAGTGCCCTATTACATCTCTGGCGTTGTAAAAGAGCCTGTCTCGAAAGCGGAGAAGAGCTGCTACGGGGAGCTTCCGAGAGCGTATGTGTCGTATCGCGGAGCAGGAAG
>DHYN01000035.1:20272-20674 GCA_002414125.1 Ruminococcus sp. UBA5129
ACGTACACCTCGATGAAAGAGATCATGAAAGGATACGGCGAGGACACGGAGGTGGTGTGCTGTACGGGCAGATTTGATGCGGTGAAGAGGATAAAGGCGTTCAAGAAGCTGAGGAAGCTTGCCGTGCGTGAGAGCGCGCTGAAGCTGCCGTACTGGGAGAATGCATCGCGTATTGTTGAGTTTGATGCGAGTATTGCNNTGTGGCTGATGCTGCCGATCGTGACGTCGTGTGCGGCAGGAGCGCTGCTGCTTGTAAAGGGCAGACGGCTGTTGAAAAAACTTGTGAAGTACGTGATGGGCAAAGCGGACAGCGCGGTGAACAAATACAGGTGGAAGCAATACGAGAAAAACACTTCCGCTTTTGAGTAAAGCTGCAAATAATCTTGCAGAAAAGTCTTTGGC
>DHYN01000035.1:20739-23262 GCA_002414125.1 Ruminococcus sp. UBA5129
CAGCGAGCTGCAAGCGAAGCGAAGCACCACGAGCCGTGAGCAGTCATTGCATCCGTGAGCCAAAACAAGTTATAGTTTTCACCGCCGAGTGAATAACGAATGCGTGCAGCGTAAGGCTGCTCACCGCCGCGATACAACTTTGATGCAGTGATATGATATAAATAGTCTATAAAAATAAAGGAGAGATCAACATGAAAAGAACAGTCGCTGTTTTAGCGGCATTGTCCGTACTTGCGGGCGCATCGTGCAGCAAGAAGAAGCCTACCCTTGACGAGTTCCTGATGTCCAACGCGGACGAGTCCTCGGTAGCATCCCAGACTGCCGAGATCGTCAGCACAAATGCAAAAACGTACCGCAAAACCGTACTCGAAGCTCCCGAAAACATGGCAGGTGTAAGCGGCATAATAACGAGCGGCTCTGACGTGTATATATCGGGAATTGATGAGGAAATGTCCGCACATATCTGGAAAACGGATGAAGCCTTTTCGGAATTTACCGAGCTGAAGATGAATGTCAAAAGCTGGCAGGACTACGCTTTCCTTGCGCGTTCCTCTGACGGATTCTGCACACTCACCACTCACTTTTCCTATGACGGACTTCCGTTCCCAACAAAAGAGGAACTCTACAACAGCGACTCGGAGCTTTACCGTGATGCGGAACGCAGGACATACTCCATCGAACGCTATGATTCGCAGGGAAATCTTGTTTCCTCAACGGATCTGAACTTCCCCGACGAAAAATATTACAGCGGAGAAATGGGCAGTGTAGGCTTCTGCGCGAATCCAGATAATACATACACGGTCGCCGTAAGCGATGCGTTCTATAAATTTTCAGCCGACGGAGAGCTTCTCAGCTCCGGCAGTATCGGAGAAAGGATCGTCAACAATTTTGGCATGACAAAGAGCGGTTCTATCCTCTGTTCGGTCTTTGACAATGACTCCTCCGATACTTCTGATACCTATAAGATACTCACCGTTGACCCCGTTACTCTCCGCATCATCTCCGAGACCGACAGTCAGGACTGCTATTTCGACCGCATCGTGACAGGACGCGGAGATTATTCCGCGATAGTCAGCTCCATGTACACCCTCTACGGATTCAGTAACGGAAAGCTCTCGAAGATAGTTGATCTCAGCAGTATGAATATCAGCAGCGACACGTTCACCTGCATCGGCGAGGAAAGCTTCATCGTTATCGACAAATCAGGCGACAGGGTGAGGATATACCGCTGTGATCCGCGTTCCGATGACGAGCTTAAGGAGCTGAGCGTGGTAAGGGTCGCAGGCATGTCGTTCGGCGATCTCGCTGATCTTGCAGATGAGTTCAACGCGGAGCACGAGGGCGAGATCCTCCTCGATACGTCCTATGAATTCACAGGCGCGGTCGGCGGAAGCGAGAACCATGGCGGAAAGGGCGATTTCGGAAAAAATGTCATACAATCTATACTCGCAGGAGATCCGCCCGATCTCGTTGTGACCTCGGACTACGTCTCGATGCAGAATATCGCGGCAAAGGGAGGCTTTGCGGACTTGTATAAATTCATCGACAGCGATCCCGATCTTAGCCGTGAGGACTTCCTCCCAAATGTGCTCAGTCTCAATGAATACGATGGCAGACTCTGCATGATACCTCACGGATTTTCCATACAGACAATGGTAGCCAAAAGCAAGTGGACAGCAGGTGCAGGCGAGAACTGGACTTCCGCTCAGATGAATGCTGCGATCGCGCAAATGCCTGCGGGAATGGCTTTCGACAGCGATTACACGGACTCGGAGAACTTTATGTGGGGATACTTCTTCTTCTATTCAAGCTCGTATATCGACTACGAAAACCGTAAGTGCAGCTTCGATTCACCCGAGTTCATAACGATGCTCAAGCTCATGAAAAACGGTCCGTTCGGCAAGTATGTAGACGTGGATCAGCTCTTGGACGAGGGCAGGGAGGATGAGTATATGAAGCTGAAAGAGGAGGCTGTCATGAGAGACGAGTCCCTTGTGACCGGGGGTTTCGGCGATTACAGCTCGTATAAAGAGATGACCGAGATGTTCGGGGATGAGCCGTTCACGATCGTGGGAAGCCCGTCCGAAAACGGCAAGGGCGGTGCGATGCATTTCGGATATACATTCGGAATCATTGACGGCTCGGAGGTCGCTGATTCGGCGTGGGAGGCGGTGAAGTTTTTCCTTTCGGACAGACTTCAGAAATCCGCTTCACAGAACGGCTTCGGCGGCAATCTGGACGGCAATTCAGTGCTTGTGAAGTATCAGAGCGGCGATAGTCGTTTTGACGATTATGTACGCAGTATAGGCAAAACAGCGACCTACGACTACAAGATATTCGACATAATACAGGAGGAATCCGCAGCATTCCTCGCAGGTGAAAAGTCTGCCGAGCAGGTAGCACAGATCATTCAGAGCCGTGTCTCGATTTTAATTTCGGAACAGGATTATTGATGCCCTGCGGCGACAGCATTTACTTTTATTGGTGCTATGTCGGGACGGCTTTTCGGGAGTCTCTGCCTCC
>DHYN01000035.1:23358-23572 GCA_002414125.1 Ruminococcus sp. UBA5129
GCAAAAAATCCGAGAACAAAGTTTCCGATAGTGTCTTGATATATCATAATAATAGTAAATGTGGTTGCTGAAAGCATAAGTCCTCATCCGTAACGTTACCAAGCCACGGAAGATTCTGTGCAGGAGAAAGTAAACGAGTTTGCGAGTGAACAACGTGGTGCGCGCGGCAGCTTCGCCGCCGCTTTGTTGAAACAAAGCGAGGCAAAAAACTTTT
>DHYN01000035.1:23699-24197 GCA_002414125.1 Ruminococcus sp. UBA5129
TCAAGTCCCATTACTCGCACCAACAGATACACCACTCAGTTTACTGGGTGGTGTTTTTGTATTACAGCTATCGCGTTTTGATAGAGTTTGCAAGCAGATCGTGTTTATACAAAGGAGCTTTTATGTTTGTTTTCATCGCGCTTTTAGCGGCAATGTTCTTCGTGAACGCCTATACTTGTGCCGTTTCCTTGAAAAAATATAAAGAGAGCCGTTCGCTTAAGATCACAAAAAACGATAACGTAAAGGACGGCGTTTGGACATCTTCCGATGGTCTGAGTATTTCACTGTCGCGGAAAATGTCGCGCGTTCTCTCAAAAAAAGGCGAGATCAGCATCAATGCACTGAGCGAGNNAGCCGCCAAAGGAATCCTATATCCCGCAGGCGCTTCTCTCCGATGATGTTCCGGGTCCGTCCGAGGTCTATATCTCGGTAGTGCTCGGACTTATCTTCGCTACGCTGTTCCTTGTCGGCATACTTTGAATCACTGACCGCCTTCGG
>DHYN01000035.1:24290-27218 GCA_002414125.1 Ruminococcus sp. UBA5129
AACGAGCTTGCGAGTGGACAACGAAATGAGCGCGGCAGCTTTGCCGCTGCTAACGAAAACAAAATCTTTTTTCTGCTCTCGGTGTCGGTTCACGGCTCGTAGTTCTTCGCTTCGTTGAAACAAAGCGAGGCAAAAAACTTTTCGCCGGATAAATTGTGATGTATCCAAAATAGTTGCAATTTCCAAAAAAGTGTGATATAATAATTGTATATGCTTTGGAAAGGAAAAAGAGATATGATTATACTTGACGATTTAAGGGCAGAAATGGCAAGCTACCGCAAGGAGATCGAAGAGCTTGCCGATGTGCTCAACATAGAGCAGGGCAAAAAGGAGCTCGAGGATCTCAACGCGCAGACTGCCGCTGACGGATTCTGGGACGACCTTGAAAATTCGCAGAAGGTGCTTCAGCAGACAAAGGCTATCGAGAAGAAGATCGCGCGCTTCAACGAGCTGAGCGGTGCGCTTGAGGACATCATAACGCTTATCGAGCTTTCGATCGAAGAGGACGATGACAGCTCGATCGACGAGATCATGAGCGAGGTCGCTTCGTTCAAGACGCGTCTCGAGGAGGAAAAGCTCTCCACACTGCTTACAGGCGAGTACGACAACTCGAACGCTATCCTCACGTTTCACGCAGGTGCAGGCGGTACAGAGGCTCAGGACTGGGCAGAAATGTTATACAGAATGTATAATCACTGGGCAGAGCGTCATAACTACAAGGTGACTCTCCTCGACTACCTTGACGGTGACGATGCAGGTATGAAGTCTGCATCTATACTCATCGAGGGCGAGAACGCATACGGCTATATGAAGTCTGAATCGGGAGTTCATCGTCTTGTCCGCGTTTCGCCGTTTGACGCCTCTGGCAGACGTCATACATCGTTCGCCGCGCTTGAGGTAATGCCCGAAATTGACGACTCGATCGAGGTCGATATTCGTCCCGAGGATCTTGAAATTGATGCGTACCGTTCAAGCGGTGCAGGCGGACAGAAGGTAAACAAGACCTCATCTGCTATCAGAATCACCCATATACCGTCAGGGATCGTTGTTTCGTGTCAGACACAGCGAAGCCAGTTCCAGAATAAGGACTACGCAATGAAGATGCTTCGCTCGAAGCTTGTTGAAATCAAGGAACGCGAGCATCTTGAGAAGATCTCGGACATCAAGGGAGTTCAGCGTGAGATCGCGTGGGGTTCGCAGATACGATCATATGTGTTCATGCCGTACACACTTGCAAAGGATCACAGAACGGGATTTGAGAACGGAAATATACAGGCTGTAATGGACGGAGATATTGACGGTTTTATCAATGCATATCTGAAGGCGATGTCGCACGGCACTTTAAACAAGTAGCAAACTTTTCTGCAAGAAGTAAATGCAGCTTTAAGTAATATATTCCATTACCTCCTAATAAAATATTACGAGGTGATACGAATGAGACAAACCATACTGACTACTCTCCTCGTTATTGCAGCCGCACTCAGCTCGTGTACCGTCAAGGATGCTCCGGCTGCGGAAACCTTTACGGAGTCCGCTGTCGAACCGATGACACTTTCGGTACAGACAAAGGAGCAGCTCCCTCTCGAGGATGCTGTCGAAACAGGTGCAAAAGCCTACATGCCGCTGAATTATACCGATCAGAAGGGGATGTGGTTTCCGTACATGAGCTATGGAGAATATATGTTCGGAAAAAGTGAAGCAGAGTTCCGCGAAGCTGTTGCTCAGAAGTATTCCGATGCAAAAGCCAATGGGATAAACACGATCTACGTCCACGTCCACCCGTGTGGAGATGCCTATTATCGCTCTGAGCTTTTCCCGAAAGGAATCTACCTTGACGGTGATTACGACCCGCTTGCGATAATGCTCGAAGAGGGACACCGCTTGTCGCTGTCGGTTCACGCCTGGATAAATCCGCTCCGTGCGCAGACAGCCGAGCAGATGAACGAGGTGGACGAGCGTTTCCGCATCAAGGCTCTCGCGAAAACGAATGTGAACGGCAGGCTCTATCTGAACCCATCATCGGATGAAGCGCTGAGTCTTGTCAACGACTGCGTGACCGAGATCGTGGATAATTACGATGTTGACGGTATCCACATCGACGACTACTTCTACCCGACCACCGATTCCTCGATCGACGCAGAGCAGTTCGCGGCGAGCGGCAGTACCGATCTTTCGGCATATCGGCTTGAGCGGTGCAGTAAAATGGTGCACGGAATCTACGAGGCGGTGAAGCGAAGTGACGACCGCGTGCTTTTCGGGATTAGTCCGCAGGGAAATATCCGTACGGACTACAATTCGCAGTACGCAGATGTGCGCCTTTGGGGAAGCTGCATCGGCTATTGCGACTACATAGTGCCGCAGATATACTATGGCTTTCAGAACGAGACGTGTCCCTTTGCGGAAACTCTTGCGGAGTGGCAGCAGCTTGTGACATGCAGCCGCGTCTCGCTGGTTATCGGACTTGCCGCCTATAAGCAGGGAGCAGAGGACCGCTGGGCAGGTGCGGCAGGCGAGCTTGAATGGGCAGAGGATGAGACGGTTCTTGCGCGGCAGATAGAGCTTGTGAACGGTTCGGAAAACGTTCACGGATATGCGCTGTATTATTGAAAAAACGCCCGAATCAAAAGAGAAGCTCATAAAGAAGCTTTCGCCATAGCACTTATGATTNNTTCTTCAAAGCCACCGGGAATTAACAGCTTTAATGTATAATAATTACTGAGATAAATCGGAATTTGGAGGTAAAAAATGAAGATACTTTTATTTCTTGCAAAAGGCTTTGAAACAATGGAAGCAAGTGTATTGGTTGATGTTATGGGGTGGGCAAGAAATGATTACCATTATGATGTTGACGTAATCACTTGCGGATTTAGAAAAACTGTTATAAGCACTTTTGGTGTACCTGTAACTGTTGACGTATTATTGAAAGAT
>DHYN01000035.1:27224-27685 GCA_002414125.1 Ruminococcus sp. UBA5129
AATTCCCGGTGGCTTTGAAGAATTTGGATTTTATGAAGAAGCCTTTTCCAAAGAGTTATCAGATGTAATTAACACGTTCAACCGTCAACACAAGATGATAGCAACAGTTTGTGTTGCAGCTCTTGCACTTGCTAATAGTGGTATTTTAACAGGGAAAAAGGCTACAACTTATCATCTGAATAACGGACATAGACAGAAACAGCTTGCAGAATATGGTGTAGAAATTGTTAATGAGCCTGTTGTTAAAACCGATAATATCATTACTTCGTATTGCCCACAAACTGCACCAGAAGTCGCATTCACTCTTTTAGAAAACCTTATAGGAACAAAAGAAATGCACAATGTAAAAGTTGCTATGGGGTTTGAGTAATGTGCTAAATTATGATTTATGCGAGTGACCTTTTTATGAGTATCGAACTAAATGAGGCGGAATATTTTGTTCACGGCAACAGCATTTACTT
>DHYN01000035.1:27843-31762 GCA_002414125.1 Ruminococcus sp. UBA5129
CCTCGATATTGCATACAAAAAAGTAAATACTGTTGCCGTGATATTTTTTTGCACTTGACTTGACAGTGTTGTGAAAATGTGATACTATTAAATTGGGGTGATGTATATGAAGAAAGCGCTTATACTTACAGCCGCACTTATGCTTGCACTTGCAGGCTGCGGACCAGCCGAGACTCGCGATGAAATAAGCGAGCGAGACAGGGAGGAGACCGTTGAAGCAACCGAGGCTCCGACTGCTGCTGAGGAAACAAAAGCAGAGCATGAAAAAGATGACGAGGACGATGATGAGATCCGTGTCCGTGGCTGTTCCTTTGAGATAGACTGTACGGAAAAGCCTGAGGTATCGAAGATAGACGTGATCGCCAAGTGTAGTAAGGACGCTATCCGCGGAACGGATGTGACCGATCTTTACGGAAAGCATGTACTTCACAGCGGCGTAGTCGGACTTATCGGAGCGCCTGTCGAGGTGGAATACTCTCCCGAGGTCGGTAAGCCGAGACTTTGCTTCCATTACGAGCCTGATAAGCTCAGGGGAGTACCCGAGAAGAACCTCATCGGTCTATGCTACGGAGCGAATGAGGATTACTACGAAATAATGGATGTCAAGCTCGATACGGATGCCCATACTGTTACGATGAAAGCTAATGAACCGGGTGTATACATGCTCGTTGATGCATATCAGTGGCTTGGCTGTTGGGGATATGACGTATCGGAATACGAATATGACTCGAATCCTGCAAGCTATGACTCCGATTGGGAGAGAAGTTGCGATACGGGCAGTATCATGGAGCTTGCCGATAAGGAATGGGCTTTCGGCAGCGGACAAAGCTTCTCCGTAACGACTCCGCAGGAGCTTGCAAGCGTTGTATACTATGTGAACGCAAATACTGACAACAAATCAATAACAATTTCAATAGATGCGGATATAGATCTTGCAGGATATGACTGGAGACCTATGGGCTGGACAAAAGCAGGTGTATCGTGTCCGTTCTCTGGAAAGATCAACGGTAACGGTCACACCATATATAATATGACGATGCACTGCGGAGGCGAGAATGACATCGGCTTTATCGGCTACGGATTGGGGACTGAGGTCAACAATATAAACTTCGTGAATGCTAAGGTCGAGGGCGGTGCGCGGACAGGTATCGTTGGCGGAGAGGTATACTCGAGCCGCAGTTGGTCGGGTATCAGTGTCAGCGGAGAGATAACGAGCCGTTTCTCGGAGGATTGCGGCGCTGTTATTGGCAGGGAAGCAGGTACGAGTTTTAAGGATTGTACTGCCGACTGCACTCTTAACGGAGTTCCGATCAGCTATCTTTCGTACCGTCAGAAGGTCATTGATGAGACTGAGGTGAGCGAGGATTTCACGCTTGTCCTTAATACCGATGGCAGCATCACGCGAAATGAGCTGAACGGTTATTGGAATCTTGGGTGGTACATTTTAAGAGACGGAGAGCTCATGCTCCACAGAAACGCCGAAGACGAGACAACGCTCCCTGCACAGTATGCAGGCTGGGGCGACACGGTATATCTTGTGGCATATATCAACGGAGCGTATATCCGTGTGAGCAATATTATACAGAGATGATAAAATGTCCGTGCAGTANNAGGATGATCCTGCACGGATTTTTTGGACGATTTTTGGAGAATTCTACAATTTTGTGTGTGGATTTAGGCGAAAAATAAGTATAATTATTTATGGCATACATTGACAAATATTATTTTATGTGGTATTATATAGGCAAGGAGGAAATAAATACGTTGAGTAATAATTATATTCAAAAATAAGATGTACATTTATACTTATATTGAATGTGAAAGGTGTTGATTCGTTTATGAAAAAGGGTTTGAAATGTTTAGCTACTGTTTTTATGTCATTGATATTATTGATTTGCAGTGTAACTACTGTTCCTGCTTCTGCGGCGGTTGATGTTAAACTTCCTAACTATCCTGTTTACACGCAAGTCGGGAATAATTGTTGGGCGTATGCAATTCTTTCCATGGTTAATTATAAGATTGGAAATAAAACCATAAATGATGTATATAATAATTACAAGTTGGCTACCGGAGATTCTTACGTTATGAACAACGGCGCATCGGTTTTTGAAGCACGTGGAGTTTTGGCTAAATTTTTCAAAGATTCCAATCCAACTGTCAAGGGGCCGTTAACATCTGTCGGAATTAAAAATGAAATAAACAGTGATTTCCCTGTTTATATTTGTGGAAGAAGAGTAGGTTCAAGCGGAGCTCACGCTGTTGCTCTTATGGGATATAGGTGCATTGATAAATCAAAACCGGTAAATGTCATATTTTACATGAATCCTGCTACAGGCACTGTAAAATATTCGGGGTATGCTCAGGGAACTGAAACTGTGTTCTATACAAAACCAGATCAATATTATAAATGGGAATATTCTGTTATAATTGCAGGCTGAGGAGGTATTAAACTATGAAAAAGAAAATATTGATTGCTTTATCGCTTTGCTTGGTTTGTATGTTTTCTTCCTGTGGAAAGAAAGATGCGAAGGCTACGGGCGAACCTATAACATGGGACAATACAACTGTCGAAGAGGTTCTTGGTTCGACAAAGGAAGTGCCGTATGAGACGGTTCTTGATGATGAGATGTTTGAAGTATGCTTTGGAATCTTTACCGATGAGGAAAATACTCTACAATTGAAAGAAGGTACGTTTGAGGATGCCGCTGTTGCAAAGCCCTTTAAGTCTGTACTCATAAAGGATAATGAGGTTGTCGGTCAGACAAATGTTTGGCGCTTTCCTATAGTTCATGATGGCAAGATCCTCGGTTTTGTTAATTGCGATATGCGTTCACACGATGCAGACAATCTCAATTATTTCGGCGGCGAGGACGGTGCGCCTGCGCTTAACGAGGCTCTTGAAAAGGGCAGCGTTGCTGTATTTGATACGCTCAACGGTGATTACGTTATATGCGAGGACAATACTATCATTATGCTCGAGGGAACTGAGCCCTATGACGGTGAGCTGACCTTTGAGCAGGTAAACAAGGGTTATAATCTCGTAACAGCGGAATCGGTAAGAGATATTGTCCGTACCGCCGACAGCTTCAAGAGCGAGGATGAAAAGTAGTCACTTGTCAAAAATATGAAAAAACGCGCCATATTCGTGTGCTTGAATAGGGAGTGTTGCTGTTTTTTCTATTTTGTCCGAATTATGGGTTCTGCATCGAATATATAAATGAAGGCAATACACGGCAATACTATACAATGAACATGAAAGGTGCTGATTTGTTTATGAAAAAGAAAACATTGATCGCTTTATCGCTGTGTCTGGCTTGCTCGTTTTCTTCCTGCGGAAAGGAAGAAGTAAAGGATACGGGCACACCTTTAAGTTGGGATAATATAACTGTTGAGGAGTATCTTGGTTCGACAGAAGAAATACCATATGAGATAGCTATGGATAAACCGATATTTAAAGCAAGCTTTGAATCTTACACCGACAAAGATAATGTTTTGCAGTTGAAAAGCGGTACATTTGAGGATGCCGCCGTTGCTAAGCCCTTTAAATCTGCACTCGTAAAGGATAATGAAGTTATTTCCGAGGTCAATGACTGGAGATTCCCTATAGTCCATGACGGCACGATAATGGGTATTATAAATTACGATATGCGTTCGCCTGAAATGAGAGAAAACGGCTTTTTCGGCGGCGAGGAATATGCGCCTGTGCTTAATGAGGCTCTAAAAAAGGGCAGTGTTGCCGTATTCAATACGATCGACGCTACTTACGGTATATGCGAGGACAATACTATAGTTATACTTGAGGGAACTGAGCCCTATGACGGCGAGCTGACCTTTGAACAGGTGAACAAGGGGTATAATCTCGTAACAGCGGAATCGGTAAGGGATAGTGTCCGCACTGCCGACAGCTTCAAGAGCGAGG
>DHYN01000035.1:31800-34295 GCA_002414125.1 Ruminococcus sp. UBA5129
CTTGCTTGAATAGGGCGTTTTGCTGTTTTTTTCCTGTAGCTATTGACAATGTTGGACAAATGTATTATAATTATATAATGCATCATAATGGAAAAATGGGCTTATTATCACATAATTATAGCATAAACAAAGACTCTTGTCAATAGGCTTTGCAAAAATTTTTCCATTCAGACATACGCAGTCAACTAAAAAACAAGGAGGTTCCGCCTATGGTGAATGTTACACCAAAGCAGCTTGGAAAGAATGTCAGAATGAGCTTCGGAAAGATTACCGAACCGCTTGAAATGCCAAATCTTATCGAGGTGCAGAAGAATTCGTATAAGTGGTTCAGAGAGGATGGACTCAGAGAGGTTTTCCGTGATATGACGGCTATCACTGACTACAACGGTAACCTTGTCCTCAATTTCAAGGACTACAGATTTGATGAAACTCCTAAATATACACTTGCAGAGTGCAAGTCGAGAGGCGCAACGTATCAGGTGGCTATGAGAGCTACAGCTACCCTCTGCAATAAGGAAACAGGCGCTGTCAGCGAGAGCGAGATCTACATGGGCGACTTCCCGCTTATGACGGACAGCGGAACCTTTGTTATCAACGGCGCAGAGCGTGTTATCGTTTCACAGCTCGTTCGTTCGCCCGGCGTTTACTACGCATTTGAAAAGGATAAGACAGGTAAGGACCTCTTCAGCACTACCGTTATCCCCAACAGAGGCGCTTGGCTCGAGTACGAAATGGACTCGAATGACGTTGTTTACGTTCGTATCGACAAGAACAGAAAGATCCCGATCACTACCTTTATCCGTGCACTCGGCATTGGCAGCGATGAGGAGATCTATGAGCTTTTCGGCGAGGATGACCGTCTGAAGCAAACCATTCTCCAGAAGGATCAGACAAAGAATAATTCCGAGGCTCTTATCGACGTCTACAAGAAGCTTCGTCCCGGCGAGCCTCCTACGGTCGAAAGCGCTGTCACCCACCTCAATAACCTCTTCTTCGATGCGAAAAGATATGACCTCTGCCGCTTCGGAAGATATAAATATAACAAGAAACTCGGTATCGCTTCGCGTCTTGCAGGTCATGAGCTGACAGAGCCTGTCGTAAATCCTATCACAGGAGAGATCATGGCTGAGGCAGGCGAGATCGTTTCATACGATAAGGCTTGCGAGATTGAGCAGGCTGGCGTTTACTGCGCTTTCGTAAAGGTCGAGGCTAAGGAGTACTACCAGAACGAGCGCGGCGATACTGTTATTCGCATGGTCGAGAAGATCGCGAAGATCATTGGTAACGGCATGGTAGACATCAAGGGCTATGTTGATTTTGATGTTGAAAAGTACAACATTAACGAAAAGGTATCCTTCAAGGTGCTCCGCGAGATCATCGAAAGCTCCGCTGACAATGACGAGCTTGAAGAGAATATCAGAAAGCGTGCGGATGACCTCGTTCCGAAGCATATTATTCTTGATGACATCTTCGCTACTATCAGCTACTTCCTCAATCTCTGCGAGGGCGTTGGTACGGTCGATGATATCGACCACCTCGGAAACAGACGTATCCGTTCCGTAGGCGAGCTTCTCCAGAACCAGTTCAGGATCGGCTATGCAAGAATGGAAAGAGGTATCCGTGAGCGTATGAACATCCAGACTCAGGATGTAAACACTCTCACTCCTCAAACACTCATCAATATCAGACCTATATCTTCGGCTATGAAGGAGTTCTTCTGTTCATCACCGCTCTCGCAGTTCATGGATCAGAACAACCCCCTCGCAGAGCTTACACATAAGAGACGTCTCTCGGCTCTCGGCCCCGGCGGTCTCTCACGAGACAGAGCAGGATTTGAGGTTCGTGACGTTCATTATACGCATTACGGAAGAATGTGTCCGATCGAGACCCCTGAAGGTCNNACATCGGACTTATCTCGTATCTCGCCACATTCGCAAGAATAAACAACTACGGCTTCATTGAAGCTCCTTACAGAAAGGTCGACAAGGCTTCAGGCGTTGTCACTAAGGAAGTTGTGTATATGACTGCCGATGTTGAGGATAACTACATCGTTGCTCAGGCTAACGAGCCTCTCACAGAGGACGGAAAGCTTGCAAGACCCAGAGTAAACGCCCGTTACCGCGATCAGATCCTCGAGATCGAGCGTGAAAAGGTCGACTACATGGATGTTTCGCCTAAGATGGTAGTTTCCGTTGCTACATCAATGATCCCGTTCCTCGAGAACGATGATGCGAACCGTGCTCTCATGGGCTCTAACATGCAGAGACAGGCTGTTCCGCTCCTTAAGACCGAGCGTCCGTTTGTCGGCACGGGTATGGAGTACAAGGCTGCCGTTGACTCGGGCGTATGTGTCGTTTCCGATTATGACGGTACTATCACCTTCGTGGATGCCGACCACATCAACATGATCGACTCCGAGGGCATTGAAAGAAAGTACGAGCTTATCAAGTTCAAGCGCTCCAATCAGGGTACTTGCGTAAATCAGAGACCTATCG
>DHYN01000035.1:34390-34843 GCA_002414125.1 Ruminococcus sp. UBA5129
ACAACTACGAGGATGCTGTACTCCTCAACGAGAGACTCGTTCGCGAGGACGTGTTCACTTCTGTTCACATTGAAGAATACGAGATCGAGTGCCGTGATACAAAGCTCGGACCCGAGGAGATCACAAGAGATATCCCCAATGTCGGCGATGATGCTCTTGCAAACCTTGACGAGAACGGTATAATTAGGATTGGCTCGGAGGTCAATTCGGGCGATATCCTCGTTGGTAAGGTAACTCCCAAGGGCGAAACAGAGCTGACAGCCGAGGAGAGACTCCTCCGCGCTATCTTCGGAGAAAAGGCTCGCGAGGTGCGCGACAATTCGCTCAAGGTGCCCCACGGTGAATCGGGCGTTATTGTTGACGTCAAGGTGTTCACGCGAGAGAACTGCGATGAGCTCAGCGCAGGCGTGAATATGCGCGTTATCTGCTACATCGCTCAGAAGCGTAAGATCA
>DHYN01000035.1:34924-36099 GCA_002414125.1 Ruminococcus sp. UBA5129
TCGTGCTCAATCCTCTCGGCGTACCGTCAAGAATGAATATCGGTCAGGTACTCGAGGTGCACCTTGGTATGGCTGCAAAGGCTCTCGGTTGGACTATCATGACCCCTGTATTCGACGGCGCTCATGAGGACGATATCCGTGCCTGCTTCCGCGAGGCTAACGAGAAAAACAAGGCTCACAGAGATGATCTCTTTGACCTCAATTCTATGGATAAGGTCATCAACCCCAAGGCTCTCGAGATGAACGAGGACGGTAAGTTTACGCTCTATGACGGCCGTACCGGTGAAAAGTTCGATAACCGCGTAACAGTCGGATATATGTACTACCTCAAGCTCCACCACCTCGTTGACGATAAGATCCACGCCCGTTCTGTCGGACCGTACTCGCTCGTAACTCAGCAGCCGCTCGGCGGTAAGGCTCAGTTCGGCGGTCAGCGTTNNTTTGGGCTCTCGAGGCTTACGGCGCTGCTTATACACTTCAGGAAATGCTCACTATCAAGTCTGATGATACTATCGGACGTGTTAACACATATGAGGCTATCGTCAAGGGTCAGAATGTTCCTGCTCCCGGAATCCCCGAGGCCTGCAAGGTTCTCATCAAGGAGCTCCAGTCGCTTTGTCTCGACGTCAAGGTGCTTGATAAGAATCAGCAGGAGGTCGATCTCCAGCAGAGCTTTGACGACGATGATCCGATTCCGACTCAGACCTCCTTCGATGATGAGGATACTGCCGATAAGAGTAATTATTCCGCTGACGATATGGGCAACGAGGGGCTCTTCATGGATGACGATGAGGATGATGACCTCGGTATGGACGGCACTGACGATTACGACAGCCTCGACGATGAAGTGGACTTCTCACGCGACGATGATGACGACGATGCTCTCGGCTCTTTTGATGACGAGGATTACGATTGATCCGCTCGGAGCTAAGCTGTCACGATCATAAAATCAAACGGAGACCGTGAACGGCTCAATGAGCCGCTGCGGCTGCCGATGACTATAAAATCAGGAGGTAGTAGTTTGGATAACAATAATTTTGCTTCGATAAAGATCGGCCTTGCTTCACCCGAGCAGATCAGAAGCTGGTCAAAGGGTGTTGTTGAAAGACCCGAAACTATCAACTACAGAACTCAGAAGCCTGAGCGCGGAGGACTTTTCTGCGAAAAGATCTTCG
>DHYN01000035.1:36193-39711 GCA_002414125.1 Ruminococcus sp. UBA5129
TGGGTCACATTGAGCTTGCAGCGCCCGTATCACATATCTGGTACTTCAAGGGCACCCCTTCAAGAATAGGACAGGTTCTCGAGGTCTCACAGAAGAGACTTGAGGAGATCCTCTACTTTACAAAGTATATCGTAACCGACCCGGGTAATACCGACCTGACTAAGAAGCAGCTTCTCTCGGAGAAGGAGTATCTCTCGTATCTCGAGAAGTACGGCGATGACTTCAAGGCTGAAATGGGTGCGGAGGCTATCAAGAAGCTTCTCCATGAGTTCGATCCCGCAAGATACGATGACCATAAAAACCGCCTCGTAGAGCTCGGTAAGCTTTCGCTCAACAAGGAACAGCGTGAGAGCTGCAAGAACTGCGAAAGATGCTTCAACTGTAAGGAGTGTCCTTACACAGAGGAGCTTATTGACGTTGATTGGAGGAACAACCTCGAGATCGTTGCGGATGACCTCAAGGCTGAGCTCACAGGTCTACCGCAGGGTCAGAAGAGAGTCAAGATCTTAAAGAGACTCCAGATCATTGAGGCATTCAGACTTTCGGGCAATAAGCCCGAGTGGATGATCCTCGATGTAGTTCCCGTAATTCCGCCCGACATCCGTCCTATGGTAATGCTTGACGGCGGACGTTACGCTACTTCGGATCTCAACGACCTCTACAGACGTGTTATCAACAGAAACAACCGTCTCCAGAGAATGCTTGAGCTTGAAGCTCCCGACATCATTGTAAGAAACGAGAAGAGAATGCTTCAGGAAGCTGTTGACGCTCTCATCGACAACGGCAGACACGGCAGACCCGTTACAGGTCCGAGCAACAGAGCGCTCAAGTCGCTCTCGGATATGCTCAAGGGTAAGCAGGGTCGTTTCCGTCAGAACCTCCTCGGTAAGCGTGTTGACTACTCGGGACGTTCGGTTATCGTTGTCGGACCTGAGCTTAAGATGTATCAGTGCGGTCTTCCGAAGGAAATGGCGCTCGAGCTCTTCAAGCCGTTCGTTCTCAAGAGACTCGTTGATAAAAAGGCTATCGCAAATATCAAGAGCGCAAGAAAGATGATCGACCGTGCCGATACAAAGGTGTGGGACGCTCTCGAGGACGTTATCAAGGATCACCCCGTAATGCTCAACCGTGCTCCTACGCTCCACCGTCTCGGTATTCAGGCGTTTGAGCCTATCCTCGTAGAGGGCAGAGCTATCAAGCTCCATCCGCTCGTATGCTCGGCGTTCAACGCTGACTTCGACGGCGACCAGATGGCTGTACATCTTCCGCTTTCGGCTGAGGCTCAGGCTGAGGCACGTTTCCTTATGCTCGCTGCAAATAACCTCCTCAAGCCCTCAGACGGTAAGCCTGTTGCCGTTCCGTCACAGGATATGGTGCTCGGTTCTTACTACCTCACAATGCAGAAGCCCGGTGAACCCGGCGAGGGCAAGGTGTTCAGAGACGTTAACGAGGCGCTCATGGCTTACTATGAGCACGATGTTTCGCTCCACGCAGCTATCAGAGTCAAGATAACCAAGGACATCGGCGACAAGAAGGTGTCCAAGATCATAGACGCTACTGTCGGCAGACTTATTTTCAATGAGAATATCCCTCAGAACTTAGGTTACGTTGACAGAACAAATTCCGACAAGCAGTTTGACCTCGAGGTCGCTTTCCTCGTAGGAAAGAAGCAGCTTTCGGACATCATCGAGAGATGTATCAAGATCCACGGTACTACGACAACATCAGAGGTGCTCGACAGGATCAAGGCTCTCGGATATAAGTACTCGACAAAGGCTGCTCTTACCGTTGCCGTATGCGATGCTACGATCCCTCCGCAGAAGAAGGAGATCCTTGCAAATGCAGATGCTGAGGTAGAGTCGATCACTGCTGAGTACGAGTACGGCTACATTTCTTCAACTGAAAAGACAAGGAAGATCATCCAGCTCTGGAACAAGACAACGGATGACGTTACAAACGCCCTTAAGTCCAACTTCGACAGATACAATCCGATCTGGATGATGGCTGACTCGGGTGCCCGTGGTTCTATCTCACAGATCCGTCAGCTCGCAGGTATGCGTGGACTTATCGCAAATACTTCAGGTACAGTTATTGAGATCCCGATCAGAGCTAACTACCGTGAGGGTCTTAACATCCTTGAATACTTCATCTCCTCGAGAGGTGCTCGTAAGGGTCTTGCTGATACGGCTCTCCGTACCGCTGACTCGGGTTACCTTACACGTCGTCTCGTTGACGTTTCACAGGAGGTCATCATCCGTGAGGACGACTGTGAGGCTGCCGATGGAATAGAGGTTTACGAGATCAAGAGCGGAAACGAGGATATTGAGCCGCTGACAGAGCGTCTCGTAGGCAGATTCCTTGTTGACGACTTCCGCGATGCAAGCGGTGAACTCGTTGTTTCAAAGAATAAGCTCATGACAGAAGCTGATGCGAAGAAGATCGTTGATGCAGGCGTTGAGAAGATAAAGATCCGTTCGGTACTTCACTGTAAGTCTAAACACGGTGTCTGTGCAAAGTGCTACGGCGCTAACCTCGCAAACGGAAATATCGTTTCAGTCGGTGAAGCTGTAGGTATCATCGCCGCTCAGTCGATCGGTGAGCCGGGTACACAGCTTACGATGAGAACGTTCCATACGGGTGGTGTAGCCGGTGCCGATGCCGAGGATATTACACAGGGTCTCCCCCGAGTTGAGGAGCTCTTTGAGAGCCGCCGTCCCAAGGGCGCTGCGATGCTCTCAAGGATCGCAGGTAAGGTTCACATCGAGGAAGTCAAGACAACTGTCAATATCATCGTCACAAACGAGGAAACAGGCGACAGCGAGAGCTATATGATCCCATACAACCTCAAGATCCGCGTTCAGGAGGGTGAGGTCATCGAAAAGGGAACACGTCTCACTGAGGGTAATATCTATCCTGCCGACATCCTTGCGATCCTCGGTGTTCAGGCAGTTCAGAACTATATCATCACCGAAGTACAGAAGGTTTACCGTCAGCAGGGTGTTGACATCAACGATAAGCACATTGAGGTAATCGTTCGTCAGATGCTCCAGAAGGTAAAGGTAGACGATACTGGCAGCAGCTATCTTCTCCCCGGCTCTATGGTCGAGAAGAAGGAGATCGACACTATCAATGAAGAGCTTCAGGCTCGTATCGACTCTGGCGAGTACGATGTACGTCTCATCGAGGCGCTTCCCGTGCTTCAGGGTATCACAAAGGCTGCTTCAAGCTCGGAAAGCTTCCTCTCCGCAGCATCGTTCCAGGAGACTACAAGAGCTCTGACGGATGCTGCTATCCGCGGCAAGAGCGATATGCTCGAGGGTCTTAAGGAGAACGTTATCATCGGTAGGCTCATTCCCGCAGGTACAGGTATGGAGTGCTACAACAATGTCAGCGTAGTCAGAAACGAAACTATGAATGACCATGCAGCCGTTGCCGCATCGCCTGTCAATAATGCAGGCTGAGATGCAGCAGAATATGCTCCGCACGCTAATATAAATCGAAAACTGCTCTGATATGTT
>DHYN01000072.1:0-1874 GCA_002414125.1 Ruminococcus sp. UBA5129
GAATACCAGTATCGGTGGTATCAGCATGAATACTGCCGCTGCCATCGCCACTCCCGCTCTCGCGAGTCCCGATGCCGCAGCCTGCGTTACTACGGTCGGGAGCGTTTTCAGCTCCTCGTCAAATATTACCGCGCCTGCTTGTAAATTCCATGCCGTCTGAAATGCAAATATGATAAGTGTCATAAGCGCAGGCTTCTGATTTGGCATTACTATCTGCCAGCAGATGCGGAAGAGTCCCGCTCCGTCCACCTTAGCCGCTTCGATCATAGCATCGGGTATCTGTCCGATCGACTGTCGCATCAGGTAAAGTCCTATAGGCGATGCGATCGAGGGGAGTATGAGCGCCCAGATAGAGTTGATGATGCCCATTTTCGCCATTACCATGTACTGCATGATGTAGATGACATTGCTCTGATACAAAAGCGCAACTACAATAATTCCGTTTATCAGCCTGCTTCCCGGGAATTTGCACTTTGCCAGTACGAATGCCGCCATTGACGAGAAGATGCACTGACATACCGTAACTGTGACAGTCACGAAAAGACTGTTGAAAACGTATCTTGAAAACGGTACACGGTTGCTCTTGAGTACCGCAAACATATCGCTGAAATTCTCGAGTGTCGGGCGTATCGCGTACAGCTTCGGAGGAAAGATGAACAGCTCCTCAACGGGCTTTATCGACATCACAACAGCAAGGTATATCGGCAGTGCCATGAAGAGTCCGAGAATGAGCAGGAACGCAAATATGGCGATCGTACCGCCTATCCGTCTGCCTGCCTGCCTGCTGGACGCTTTAAGTCTGACTGAATCTGTCATGTGCTCCTCCTATTCCGTATATTTTCCGAGTATCTTGCTGATGAGCTTGTTAGCGGCATACATCGCGATAAATAGTATCATGCATATAGCCGAAGCGTAGCCCATTTCGTACCTCACCCAGCCGTAATCGAAAGCATGAGTCATGATAGTGTGTGCCTTGTAGTCGGTGCTTGGGAAGCCGACAAGGTTTTGTGCGACAGTGCCTGCGGTGAACGAGCTTACTATCTGCATAACGGCGGCGAACATGAGCTGAGGTACCATTGAGGGGATAGTGATGTAGATAAGCTCCTGCCAGCGTGTTCTGATGCCCTCGACCGCACCTGCCTCGTAGAGCGAGCGATCTATGTTCTGGAAGCCTGCTCTCAGCGCGAGGAAGCCTGCGCCGAGGCTTATCCAGAGCTGGACGATGACCGTTACGCCGAGGACGTAATTCGAGTCGGTCAGCCATTGTATCGGTGAATTGATGATGCCCATATTCAGCAGGAACGAGTTGAGGTAGCCGTAGGTATCGCCGCTGAAAATGAGTTGCCACACGGTGTAGACATTCGCCATAGAGGGCGCGTAGAAGATCAGTGTGAAAATAGTTTTGAGCTTAGGGTGGAGTTCGTTGATGAGCCACGCGAGCAGGAAGCAGAGCACATAGCTGACAGGGCCCGTGAATAGGATGAAAACGATAGTGATTCTGATAGATCTGATGAATATTTTGTCCGAGAGGAAGAGGGTAGTGTAGTTGGACAGCCCCACGAATTTTGGCGGCTGAGCCATATTGAAGTCGGTGAAGCCCATAGGGAGCGACATAACGACGGGGATGACTGTAAACAGCAGGAAAAAGAGCATAAACGGAGCGAGCATAAGATAGCATGAACTGCTTTTGCGCACCTCGCGCCATATACTGCCGTTTTTTTTCATGGGGAGACCTCCTTTCGACGGCGAAGCTGCCGCGCTATTTTATCCGAACGTCATTTCTTCCTGCTAACGAGAACTAAAGCTTATTTCGGCTCTCGGTCGCGAATTCTGCTCACGACTCGCGGTGCTACGCTTCGCTTGCAGCTCGCTGT
>DHYN01000072.1:1932-4266 GCA_002414125.1 Ruminococcus sp. UBA5129
GCCAAAGACTTTTCAGCAGGATAAATTACAGCTTTAGTTTTTGCCTAAGCTTCGCCGCTTCCTTGCGATCTCCTCATTTATGTCCCTGTTATACCACATAAGCGTGTCACGCGGATTTTCACCCTCGTTCACTACCTCGCGGAACGCNNNNTTCATAATATTCCTCGTGACCGCATACGACGACGGGATTATCGGTATCTCCGCAAGCTCGTCCCTCTGCGCCGTGAGCCTGTCAAGCTCATCCGCCGACCACGAAAGCTGTCCGAGCGCCTCGGTGTTCGCCGTGTCAAAACGACCCATCGTGCCGAGAAGTCCCTCTATCTGCGTGGCGAATTCCACCTGCGCTTCCGTGCCTGTGAACCACTTGATGAACTTCCATGCTCCGTCAATGTTTTTGCACTTGTTGAAGATGACAGCTCCCGAACCGCTTGAATTTGCCGCGTGGGAGACAGTCCCGTCATCACGAACCGTTCCCGGTACGGGACAGAAGTTCCACAGCCCCTTTATCTCGGGCGAAGCCGCTGCAAGCTGGTTGAAGAACGTGTAATCCTCTATGACGATAGGATATTCGCCCGTTCTGAATCGACTGAAAGCGTCATACGTCTGAACAAAGCTGTAGTCGGTGTAGAAATCCGTCCACTTCTCGAAAGCCGTGACAGCCTCGATACTGTCAAGGTTCGATGCGGAAAGATCGTCGTTGTAATAGCCTGCACCCTGCTGAAGCATAAGCATCGCGAACGTGTGTCCCGCTTCTGTCGCAGGAGAGATGTTCGCAGACGGAAGAATGAGTCCTGCATTCATGTAGTTTCGCTGAAGCGCAGGGAGCATGTCTATCAGCTCGTCCCACGTTTCGGGGGGAGACGTTATTCCAAGCTCAGCCAGAATGTCCGTGCGGTAGAACATCATCGGAAATGTCTGACTTATGGGCAGTCCGTAGACACCGCCGTTGTAGGTGTACGGAGTGAGAGCGTTCTCCTGAAAATGCGAAGCAGCCTCATCGAAGCCGTCCATTTCGGAGAGATCGGCTATGAGATCGCGCGCCGCAAGGTTCACGGGGAATTCACCGCCGAGGAAAAGCGCCGCATCGGGACCCTTTCCCGCAAGCGTTGCCTCAACGACGCCGCCGACAACGAGATTGATCGAGATCGGGATGCCGTATTCTTCCATAAATCGGCTCTCCGTCATTTCCTTGACGACCTGCGCTTGATCGCGTCCGAGGCTGACCCAGACGTTTATGGCATCCTCGCCGCTGACGTCGGAAAGGGTAGTGTAGTCCTCGAAAAACGAGCCGATGAAGGAGCTCCAGCTAAAAGCGATCGACTTGCCGAGCTTTGGCTTTACCGAAGAAAAGCTTCTGTCGGCAGTCGCAAGCTCGATAAAGTCGACCTCGAGCGGCTGATCGCGGTAATCGCGCATCCACGCTGAGATCGCGGTGATGTTATCCTTGATCTGCGCGAGGTAATTCGGGATACGCAGCGGCTTTTCTGTGCACTTGTCGAGGATGACGGTCATTCTTTCGAGAGCCGCCGCCTCTGAGCCTGCCGAGTCCGAAAGCGACTCGATGCTGCGCTGAACGTCCTTGAGCTGTGCGGAGAGGCTGCCGAGGTCGTCGACGATCGTGGGAATCTTCTCATGGACGTAGTAATCGGTGTATTTGTCGGGAGCAGGTCCCGTTATCATCATTATCTGACGGTAGGCGGTATTCAGGTCGGCAACAATGCTGTCGAGCCTACGGAGCGAATCTCCGATCTCGCCGGGAGTACACTCGAGGGTGATAGTGTGGTCGCGGTCGGCGGTGAGGTAGACAAAAACGTTATCGCCGCCGTCCGTCTTAGGCGAGACCATGCACCAGTCGGTGTCGTAGAAGAACTTCACGCAGTCAAGCTCCTCGCACGGTACTTCGCCGTCAATACGGATGCGCCTGTTCGAGTAGAATCCGCGCATCTGATCCTGCTTTGATTTGATGCCGATCTTGTACCAGCCGTCAGAGCCGATCTCCTCACTCGGGATAGTCCATGTGACTGATTGCAGGGCTTTTTTCCAGTTGCCGCCGCCGAGCGTGTTGTAGACGAGCTTGCGCGGGTCGGACGGCGAAACGAGATAGGTCGTGTTGTCATAGCCCGGACAGAGCGTTGAGTCGGACTTGAGATCTGCGTTCTCGCCCTCGAGTCTGATGAGGTTCGAGGGAGTGCCGTCAATATAGGCTGAGCCCTTGTAATCCGCGTAGGAGCGCGGTTTTTCCGGATTGCAAAGCGTAAGGCTCTCGATCGCGATGCCTGCTTTTTCGGAGCTGAACGAGAGCGTGTGAACGCCCTTTTCGAGGTAGAAGAAGAT
>DHYN01000072.1:4287-5023 GCA_002414125.1 Ruminococcus sp. UBA5129
CACCTGCCGCTCTGCACCTGCGGAGGACGTATCTGATTGCCGCGGGAGTCAGTGCGGATCTCGGTCTCGTTTACCCAAGTTTTACTAAGCGTAATACGGGTCGCGGTGTCGTAGGGAGTCTCGCCGTCGATCCTGAGTGACAGCTCGATGTTCGGACTGCCTGACTTCATCGGGAAATAATCTATCTCTATGCAGTAAATGCCGCTCTCGGGGACGTTCGCTTTGTATGAGACCTCGCCGCTTTCGGGCTGCCAGAGGAGCAGGTCGTCGCGCACATCGTCCTCAGAGCCGTAGCTCCCCACGGAGAATCCCGAGCCTGAAACGGAGTCGTATTCCGAGCCCTTTATCGTTACGGAGCAGTCGGGACGCGGCTGAGTATTATACATATCGTAATAGTCGCTGTAGCTGATCTGACGTAAATCGTCATCGGTTATGGAGTAGTAGTCCTCGCGCATGGCGGCGAGGGTCTCGGGAGAGGCGGTCTCGTCAGCCGAAAAAGCTTGTATACAAGGGAAAACGCCTCCTATGAGCGCCGCGAGAGAGACAGCGGCGGCAGCAGCACGGGCAGCAAATCGGTGATACTTCACATTGAGACCTCCTTTTGTCGATGATTTCGCATATTTATACATTATAATATTATACCAAATCCGCCTATAAAAGTCAATGATTCGCGCACTGCAAGGCTAAACTATCAAGTAAATTTTTTGTGAATTGTCATCTTTATCCCCCCAATTCA
>DHYN01000072.1:5109-6647 GCA_002414125.1 Ruminococcus sp. UBA5129
AACGAATTAATCTCTTGGCAAAAAATCCGAGAACAAAGACTCTGATAGCCGTCTCGAATACAGCATAAAAATGCAAAAAGCGTTTCTTGTATATTTGTGTACATATCCAATTGAATTGGGGGGATAAAGATGATATAATAAATGAAAATAAATTATTTAGGGGAAACGTAATGAAAAAAAAAATATTTGGGATATTGATTTTGTCGTCATTCCTTGTTCTGAGCGGATGCAGGAGCGACAGGCGACCGCATGGCTCGTCAGTGACGGAGCAAAGCTCTTCTGTCATTGAAACGGAGCAGAGCTCTCCCGAGACGGATGCCGAGATAACTGCGGAAGCTCCGACAGAGCCGCGGGAATCTTACAGACGGGACAAGACGGTAACCTATCTGAACTGTTTTCAGAAAATCTTCTCCGATCTCGACTACGAAACGGAGATCGTGTCAATGGGTGGAGGGAAAGCGGCGCTTCTTTTCAACCGCGTTGAAGACGACAAGCTCAGTAGAAGGCTTGTCGTGGTTGATCTGATAAAGGACAAGGTCGTTGCTGATAGAAATTTTGACAGCTATATCGTAATGTATGGAAGTACAGACAAGGGTCTGGTCGTGTATGTTCCCGAAAAAAATCGCTTTGAGTTTTATAGCGACGAACTTGAGGAAACCGATTCCTTTGAATTTGAGGATTGCAACGGTTCATTCTCGTCTGACGGTGAAAAATATTATTGCGTTATAAGCAAAAAGCTCTATTGTGTAAATACGAAAAGCGGTGATATTGCCAAAATAAACACATCTGACGAAATAGCTTTTCAACCGTACAGCTATGGAATTTCAGCCGATAACAGGTATATTGCGCTTAATGCAGCGTACACTGACGAGGATAATATCAGTCCGTTGGTCGTTGTTGATCTGGAAAGCGGAGAGATCGAAATGCTCAGCCTTAGCGCGGCTGAACCGAGCTTCGGAAGGCATGGCGCTTTTTTCAGAAATTCAGACTATGAAAGTACCAAAACATATATAGACTATGTCAACGAAAGCGGAGAATCCTCCAGACTTTCCTATTCGCTGAATAATGTGTACTATTCTGTGCTTCAGAATTCTGATTTTGTCTATGATAATGATTCGCTGTATGACGAGACGAACGCGGTCTTGATTCTGGGACGCTCCGACAATAACGGCAGCTTTGAATTCGGACAAGTCGCCTTGAACGGAACAGTTGCAGACATTGTTTATATGCGTGAGGAGAAGCTTATCCTGTCGCTCATCTTAAGTGACGATATACTTAGGATCGCCGTTATAGACCCCGAACTTATCGAATTTGATGAGGTGCGTGAATGTGATGACGCTCCCTCGCCGGTGTATTTTGATAGTGAGCTGTTCGATAAGCTTAAGGCGGACGAAGCTCCGATACAGGAGATCAGAGACGAGCTGAAGCCGCTCAGGGAGAAAGCCGATAAGATCGAAAGAAAATTCGGAGTCGAAATTTATATGTCCAATGAGTGCCATGACTTGTGGTATTCTATCGAATATAACTGCACTGATGAC
>DHYN01000072.1:6696-6855 GCA_002414125.1 Ruminococcus sp. UBA5129
AAAATATCCAAATGGTTATTTCAGACAATTCAAGAATATTGTTGGAGAGGGTGGCGTATGTATAGGGCTTGTTTCGCATATAAACGATGATTTCAGCGCAGCGTATTCCTGTTACGATAGCGGTACATATTATATTATTATGGATGTGATCTATGACAT
>DHYN01000072.1:6933-7294 GCA_002414125.1 Ruminococcus sp. UBA5129
CCGAGGGATTTTCCTACGCAGGAAGCGTTGAAAATTATGACGAGGCTGATGTCCGGTATACATATTTAGACGAGTATGAGGATCCCGAAAAATGCGATTGGTATTTTATTGACAGCTATGGCAAGGTCAGTGAGTGTGAAGATAAGGCAAGAATAATGGAGGTCGCTATGGCTCCGGAGCTCTTTGATACCGCTGATTATTTCAGATCTCCACATATAATGAAAAAATTTAATGTAATGTGCGATGCGATCCGCGAGACCTTCGATACCACAGGCTGGCAAGACGTTTCATGGGAAAAATTTAACAGCACTACTTAGTTTCCATACTGCATCGGGACTGTATCGAAGGTTTTGTTTCCGAA
>DHYN01000072.1:7405-8094 GCA_002414125.1 Ruminococcus sp. UBA5129
CAGAAAAGCCGTCCCGAATACAGCATAAAAAAGCTATCGTGGTCAAATTTCAAAAAAATGTTGCAATCCGACAAAAAATGTTATATAATAGAAGAGTATGAAACCAAGTTCAGAACGCATGAAAGAAGTTGAAAGAATGAATAAAATCGGATTTGACAATGAAAGATACCTCAAAATGCAGTCGGAGCACATCAGAGAGCGCATTTCGCAGTTTGGCGACAAGCTCTATCTCGAGTTCGGCGGAAAGCTCTTTGACGACTATCACGCATCGAGAGTACTGCCCGGCTTCAAGCCCGACAGCAAGCTCCAGATGCTCCTCCAGCTCAAGGACGATGCCGAGATCGTCATCGTGATAAACTCGGGCGACATCGAAAAAAACAAGATACGCGGCGACCTCGGTATCACCTATGATGTCGATGTTGTGCGCCTTTTCAACGTGTTCACCAAGATCGGACTCTATGTCAGCAGCGTTGTGCTGACCCAGTACGAGGGTCAGCCGTCCGCAGATGCGTTCCAGAAGCGTATGGAAGCGCTCGGAGTCAAGGTCTACCACCACTACCGCATCAAGGGCTATCCGTCCAACTTAGAGCTTATCATGAGCGATGAGGGCTACGGCAAAAACGACTACATCGAGACCTCGCGTCACCTCGTTATCGTGACTGCTCCTGGTCCGGGAAGCGGTAAAATGG
>DHYN01000072.1:8173-9832 GCA_002414125.1 Ruminococcus sp. UBA5129
TAAATATCGCTTACGAGGCTGCGACCTCAGATCTCAATGACGTGAACATGATAGACCCGTTCCACCTCGAGGCTTACGGGAAAACTACCGTCAACTATAACCGCGATGTTGAGATATTCCCCGTTCTCAACGCTATGTTCGAGAAGATAATCGGCGAATCACCGTATAAATCCCCGACCGATATGGGCGTTAATATGGCAGGAAACTGCATCATCGACGATGAAGCTGTAAGCGAGGCATCGAAAAAGGAGATAATCCGCCGCTACTATGTTGGACTCTGCGAGAACCGTAAGGGACAGGTCTCTGATGATGAGGTCTGCAAGCTCGAACTGCTCATGAAACAGGCAGGCATTAAGGCAAAGGACAGAAAGGTCGTTGCACCTGCTCTCGAACGCGAGGCTGAGACGGGCGCTCCTGCTGCGGCTATGGAGCTTCCCGACGGAACGATAATCACAGGCAAGACCTCGAATCTGCTCGGTGCGGCATCGGCGCTCCTCCTCAACGCGCTCAAGCACTTCGGCGGACTTGACAATTCGGTACTTCTCATGTCGCCGCAGGTCATCGAGCCTATCCAGAATCTCAAGGTCCAGCATCTTGGAAACGTAAATCCGCGTCTGCATACGGATGAAACGCTCCTTGCACTCTCGATTTGTGCCGCTACCGATGAAAACGCTAAGAAGGCTATGGAGCAGATCGAAAAGCTCAGAGGATGCGAGGTGCATTCTACAGTCATTCTTTCCGCTGTCGATGAGCGTATTTTCAAGCGGCTCGGCGTGAACCTCACCTGCGAACCTAAGTATCAGTAAGCGGTGGTGAAGCTGCAATATAGCCTGATGTTCTTGGGAGTTTATGGTTAGTGATACATCAATATTTATCAGGATGGTGTTTTATGCAAAAGTTTGAATATGTAAAATGCTATTGGAAATATATTGATGATAAGACTCCTGTTATTCTTTTTTATGAAGTAGATTTGGAAAATGAAAGATATGCAACAAGGATGGCCGAAGTATTTTCTGATAAAAGAATTTTTCCTGTCATAGAAAAGGGGTTTGAGTTTATTACGGAAGCCCCTATTCCGCCAATAAATGAAATAAATGCAGATGATGAGTTTTTTGCGGAAATAATTCAAAAGGAAGAATTTGAAAATGCATACTGTTCTTTGACTTATTCGGGAAGTACTAAGTTTCCAAATTGAATTGATATTCTGCTGCACATAACCGAATATTTAAATAGCACTGAGTCAACACGCTCGGTGCTATTTTTTCATCTTGCATAAAAATCCCTTGCCATACGAAAGTATGCCTGCGACTGATCTTCTTGATTGACAAAGTGCTATATGCCAATTTTTCGTCAGTTTGATCGAGATTTATAGTTAATTTATTTAAATCACCTTGCGCATTCGCTCACTACGTTTGCTACGTACATATCGTCAAATAGTAAATGTCAAATAAATTTGTCGTTCACTATAGTATAAACTGCATTTTCTCTTCATAACTATAGTTCCTTTTCGACCTCACGCATAAGCAGAAACACTTTTTGTGACAGAAAATATTAAGTTAAAACAAAAAAATATCTTGAAACCGTTGACTTTTTTCTCACTATCTGATATAATATATTATGTTCTGTTGAATAAATACTTTTAGGGGTATAGCTCAGTTG
>DHYN01000117.1 GCA_002414125.1 Ruminococcus sp. UBA5129
TCGCAATCAAGCGATACCCATTACTTTTTATGTTTACTTAGTTCCAAATATTCTGTCACCTGCATCGCCGACACCCGGTACAATGAATTTATCATCGTTGAGACACTTATCGACTACGCCTGTGTAGATCTCAACATCGGAATGATTGGTACGGATGTTGTCTATTCCCTCTGGCGAGCTTATAATGCACATGAACTTTATATTCTTTACACCGAGCTCCTTTAGCTCCGAGATCGCCATGCAAGCGGAATTACCTGTTGCAAGCATAGGATCAACGATGATAACATCGCGCTCGGCAATATCATCAGGCATCTTAATGTAATACTTGACGGGAGTCTTTGAATCGGAATCGCGGAAGAGTCCGATATGACCTATCTTTGCAGCGGGGACAAGCTGTGTAACGCCCTCTACCATACCGAGTCCCGCACGGAGAATAGGCACAAATGCGAGCTTTCGTCCCGAAATGATCTTTGTCCTTGCAATAGCCACAGGAGTCTCAAGCTCGATCTCCTTAAGCGGAAGGTCTCTGGTTGCCTCGTAGCAGATGAACATTGATATCTCGGATACAAGCTCTCTGAATTCCTTTGTACCTGTATTTTTATCCCTCATGAGCGAGATCTTATGCTGTACAAGCGGATGATCAATGATGTGTAAATCAGCCATAATAATTCTCCTTTTCAGTTCTTGTTTTCGATGTTGGTGATAAGGTCGATACGTCTCTGGTGGCGACCTCCCTCAAACTCTGTCGTAAGAAATATCTCCGCAAGCTCGGATGCAAGTCCATTCCCTATAACTCTTGCTCCCATGCACATTATATTTGTGTCGTTGTGAAGCCTTGTAAATCTCGTGGAATATGAATCCGAACAGAGCGCTGCTCTTATACCTTTAAACTTATTTGCTGCGATCGACATACCGATGCCTGTACCGCAGATGAGGATACCCTTTTCGCATGTGCCCGAAAGCACCTCGGAACATACCGCATCTGCAATTACCGGATAATCGCAAGGTGTTCCGTCACAGCCCATATCCTTGAATTCATAGCCCTTTTCCGAAAGAGCATTTATTATCGACTGCTTCATTTCGCAGCCTGCATGATCGCATCCGATAGCTATCATTGTATTTCCTCCGATCTTAGGCAGTTTATGCCTGAATGTATTGCATCGCTCAGCACTGCGATGCTGTTTTTTCTTCGAGATCTTTTTCAGCCTTAACTTTCTGAAGATATGATACTTCCAGTTCATCAGTGCTTATAGACTTATGTGACAATGCTGCAAGACATACTCCCGATGCATTCTGAAGTCTGGCATACGGCGGAGCTATCGTAAATGAAGGCGAGCGGTAATCGGTAAAAAAATCCGCCGCTCCATCTCCACATAGAAGCACCTTTTCTCCGTTGAATGCAAGCTCCTGTGCAAGCTCGTCTCTCGAAATTATACACTCGTCTGTTATAGGTTCAAGTCCGTAACCATCACTTCTATAGGTACATGTATAGACGAGTTCTCCCCTCGCTTTCATCACAGAGCATATTACACCTTGATACGCAACATTGCTGTATGCGAGTCCCTCAAGCGTTGAAACTCCGATGCATTTACAGCCAAGTGCAAAGCACATAGCCTTTGTCGCAGCCACGCCGATCCTGAGTCCCGTATAGGAACCGGGACCGTTTGCTACAGCTACGATTCCAAGGTCTGTCATATTATGCCCTGTCTCTTCAATAAGCTCTTTGCATATCGGCATTATTACTTGAGAGTGGGTGCGTGTTGTAAATATTGTTTTATTTGCAAGAACTGTTTCCTTATCGGTATCAAATAAAGCTGCCGAGGCTGTTTTTCCCGAAGTATCAATCCCAAGCATCAGCAAAACGTCCACCATCCTCTACTGTGATCTCTCTGCTGTTTTCTCCGACAGAGTTTATGGTAATATATATGGCGCTTTTCGGCAGAAACTCAGCTATATTTTCCGACCACTCGACAGCCGCAACGTTCTCCTCAAAAGGATAGTCGTAAAAGCCTGTCGATTCGAGGTCTCCCTCAGACTGTATGCGGTACATATCAAAATGGTAGAGAGTGAGCTTATCTCCGTGATACTCGTTTACAAGTGCAAATGTCGGCGATGAAACGCTGTCACCGAGTCCCATTCCGAGGGCAATTCCTCTTGTAAATGTTGTTTTTCCTGCTCCGAGTCCGCCTTTATAGGCGATAATATCGCCTGCACGGAGGAGTCTGCCGAGCTTTTTCGCAGCCGAAATAGTGTCCTGCGGCGAATTTGTTATTATCTTCATCAGAAAAGTCCTGTAATATTTCCGTTATTGTCACAATCAATATTGAGTGCTGCGGGTACTTTCGGAAGTCCGGGCATCGTCATTATGTCACCTGTGTAGATCACAACAAAACCTGCACCCGATGAAAGTCTCGCGTCTCTTACTGTAATACGGAAGTTCTTGGGTTTGCCGAGAAGAGTCGGATTGTCCGAGAGCGAATACTGAGTCTTGGCAATGCATACGGGCAATTCACGGAAGCCGATTCCCTCGATCTCCTTAATAGCCTTTTCTGCCTGAGGTGTATATGTCACTCCGTCTGCACGATATATCTCCGCTGCGATTGTCTCGATCTTCTCTTTGATCGACATTTCATCGGTATAAAGCTTCTTGAAGCTTAGTTCATTGCCCTCGCACAGAGAGATGGTCTCACACACCTTGTTTGCGAGGTCGATACCGCCTTCTCCGCCCTTTGCGAATACTTCGCACATGGAAACGTCTACACCCATTTCCGCGCAGAATTTCTCAACGAACGCTACCTCTGTATCGGTATCCGTAGCAAAGCGGTTAACAGCGACAACAACAGGGACTTGATATTTATGCATGTTCTCGATATGCGTTCTGAGGTTAACTATGCCCTTTTCGAGTGCCCACATATTTTCCTTTGCAAGATCATTCTTCTGGACACCGCCGTTATATTTGAGCGCCTTTATCGTAGCTACAAGCACTACACATGCAGGAGTGAGTCCGCCGTATCGGCACTTGATATCAAAGAACTTCTCTGCACCGAGATCCGAGCCAAATCCTGCTTCGGTAATACAGTAGTCTCCGAGCTTGAGCGCGAGCTTTGTCGCTCTGATAGAATTGCATCCGTGAGCGATATTTGCAAAAGGTCCGCCGTGTATGAACGCGGGATTGTTCTCGAGTGTCTGAACGAGATTCGGCTTTAGCGCATCCTTAAGAAGCGCTGTCATTGCTCCGCAAACACCGATCTGCTTTGCAAAAACAGGTTCTCCGTTTAAATTGTAAGCGATCAGTATGTTTCCGATACGTTCTTTGAGATCAGCAAGGTCGGTCGAAAGACAGAGAATAGCCATGATCTCTGAAGCGACCGTGATGTTGAATCCGTCCTCACGAGGAACACCGTTTACTTTTCCTCCGAGACCGACAATAACATTCCTGAGCGCTCTGTCGTTCATATCCATACAGCGCTTGAACATGATCCTTCTTTGGTCGATCATCAGTTCGTTGCCCTGCTGCATGTGATTATCTATTGCGGCGCAAAGGAGATTATTGGCAGCGGTGATAGCGTGCATGTCACCTGTGAAATGAAGATTGATGTCCTCCATCGGAACTACCTGTGCGTATCCGCCGCCTGCTGCACCGCCCTTGATGCCGAAAACGGGACCGAGAGACGGCTCACGGAGTGCAAGGACTGCTTTTTTTCCGATCCTGCCCATTGCTTCGGCAAGTCCGACGCTGACCGTTGTTTTGCCCTCGCCGGCAGGAGTGGGATTTATCGCGGTAACAAGAATGAGCTTACCGTCCTGCTTGAAAGCCAGCTTGGAATAAAGACTCTCGGAGACCTTTGCCTTGTAGTGTCCGTAGGGTTCAAGCTCGCTCTCGTCGATGCCGAGGTCGGCAGCTATCTCGTAGATACGTTTCATTCTCGCATTCTGTGCAATTTCAATATCTGATAACATTATGAAGAAACCTCCGATTCTAAATAGTGTATATTTATTATACCATTATTTTTCTCTAATTGCAAGTTCTCAAGGTGAAAATAATAATTTTTTATATTAAAAGGATAAATTTGCGTATTCTATTGAAAATCTGATGAAAAAGTGTTATAATATAAACTGGTTATATATGATATTGCACCATTGGTTTTTCGGTGTAATATATGAAAGGATGTATTTCATGGATCTCGAAAACATATTAGTTCAACTCGCGGAATCAGCAGGCGCTTCAGGCTGTGAAGCTACTGCTGCGGAGACATCTCTCTCTATGCTCAGAAAGTACTGTCCCGACGCTTCAATTGAAAAGGGCAACGTTATCGGATATTTTGGTGATTTTGACCCGAAACGAAAAACCGTTCTCCTTGATGCTCATATAGATCAGGTCGGCTTCATCGTTACTTATATAACAGACGAGGGCTTTATCAAATTTGAAAATCTCGGCGGTATTGACAGGCGCATTCTTCCTGCTCAGCAGGTCGTAATACATGGAAAGTTGGATATCAAAGGGGTCATATGCTCCGTACCGCCTCATCTTTCAAGCGGAGACGATGCTGTTCCGGGATATGATGATCTCTGCATAGATACGGGAATGGCTGCCAATGAAATCAGAAAGCTTGTCTCGCTCGGCGACACGATAAACTTCGATGTTAAGTGCCGCAAGCTCATCGGAAACCGCCTCACCTGCCAGGCGTTTGACGACAGATGCGGTGTTGCTTCGATCATCTATGCACTTGAACAGATAAAAAATTTACAGCTTGGCTGCAACCTCGCAGTGCTGTTTTCTACTCAGGAGGAGCTTGGAGAACGCGGTGCGGCTATCGGAGGCTACAGGATCAACCCCGACATTGCGCTCGCTGTTGATGTCAGCTTCGCCTACTCTATAGGCGAGAAAGAAGAAAAGTGCGGTCGTCTCGGAAAAGGACCAATGATCGGTATTTCGCCCTCTCTTTCGAGAGAGATCTCCGACAAGCTTGTCTCGTGCGCCGAGAAAGCTTCAATACCATTTCAAACTGAAGTAATGAACGGTCTTACTTCAACGAATGCCGACAGATTTGTTGTCTGCCGTGACGGCGCAAAGGGATGTACCGTTTCTATACCGCTGCGCTATATGCATACGCCTGTCGAGGTCATCGACATCAAAGATGTTAAACTGACCGGCAGACTTCTTGCAGAATTTGTAAAGGAGACAATGTGATGAAAGAGCTTCTTAAGGAATTATGTCTGATCAACGGTATTTCGGGCGATGAGTCCGCGGTACGCGATTTTATACTAAGCCGTATACCCGATGACTGTAATCGCAGAGTCGATAATCTCGGCAATCTCATATGCTTTAAAAAAGGAAAAAGTTCGCCGAAGAAAAAGCTTATGATTTGCGCGCATATGGATGAGGTCGGATGTATCGTTACCTCGATCCGCGATGATGGTACCCTGACATTCGATACTGTCGGCGGAATAGACCCTTTTGTACTTGCCGGTCGGCAGGTTCTTGTTGGAAAGGACGGTATCAGCGGAGTTATTGGTTCGGCGGCTGTACACAATCTCTCTAAGGAGGAACGCGAAAAAGCTCCGAAGGTATCTTCTATGTACATCGACATCGGTGCAGAGGACAGCTCCGATGCCAAGAAATATGTGAAGCCCGGAGACTGCGTTTACTTTGACAGTGATTTTATAAGCCTCGGAGAAAAGTGTGTCAAGGGCAAGGCGATAGACGACCGTGCAGGCTGCGCAGTCATGATCGCTCTCATGAACGATGAACTTGAATACGACACTTATTTCGTTTTCAACACGCAGGAAGAGATCGGACTTCGCGGTTCGAGAGTTTCCGCATTCTCTGTTGACCCCGATCTTGCAATCGTTCTCGAAGCTACCACAGCCTCCGATATTGACGGTGTAAACGGCTCTGCGCGGGTGTGCTCGCTCGGAAAGGGTCCCGTTGTATCGTTTATGGACAAAAGCACCGTTTACGATAAAGAACTGTACCGACTCGCTTTCGATGCTGCTATTGAGGAGAATATCTCTTGCCAGACCAAAACTAAGATCGCCGGAGGAAATGACAGCGGAGCTATCCATATCAGCGGTGACGGTGTACGCACTATCGCAGTATCTGTTCCCTGCCGATACCTCCACTCGGCTTCATGCGTTATCAATACCGAAGATCTCAATGAGACATACAAGCTCGTAAAGACATTGATGAAAAGGATATTTGCCATATGATAAGGCTCATAGAAAATGAGAGGGAATTCGACAGGGAGCTTCTTCTTGGCTCGCTTTGCGGACGCAAGATGCTTGCTTATCTTAAAGCTTACGGAGTCGGATATGATTTCTGTCGATTTTATCGTGTGACCGATCAGCGAGGCTGCTGCGGATTCATGTTCTTCATGAACTCTACTCTTATAATATGCAGTGACAAAGAGCTTGCTGCCGATGAGGAGCTAAGGCTGTTTGTGCGGATGAATCTTCCCTTCCGTATCGAGGGTTCACAGAAGATACTGCATGAGCTAAGCTCGGACGAGCATTATCAGGCGCTCAACCGTACTGTTTTCGAGCTTGTGCCCGACAAGAGCACATCTCATTTTAATGAAGAATATGTTAATCTTAACCCCGATCTTATTGAGGTATACAAGATATTGAGCGAAGGTTTCCCTAACATCACGGATTTTTCACTCTGGTATACCGACACATCCCACCGATGCAGACACGGCATCAGCCGCGTCTTTACATATAAAAACTGCTCAACGGCTTCCGTTGCCTTTGACATAGAAAACGAGGTGCTTATCGCTCAGGTCGCTACAAAGATCGAGGCTCGTGGCAGCGGTTATGCGCGTGAATTTCTCAAATGGCTCGCTTCTTTTCTCAATAATCTCGGAAAGAAAGCATATCTGCTTGCGCTTGACGTTCGAGTGAGCTTCTACAATGAAATAGGCTTCCGAGAAGTCCAAAGAGAGATCGTTCTCGAACGAAAGGATATTGAAAAGGATAGTATTTTGAAAGGAAAACTTGAAGATGAACACTAATATTAGTAAGCTTTATTCAATTGACGAAAGAATAATCTCCCTCGGCTCAAAGGCTGAGGAGATATGCCGCGATTCGTTTGCGAGGATAGATGAAAATGCCGAATACTGCGGAGCTAAGGTGCTCAAAGCATTTGCCGACAACAAGATCAGTGAGCCCTGCTTTTACGGTTCGACCGGCTACGGCTACGGCGATATCGGACGAGACGCTATCGACAAGGTTTTTGCACAGGTGTTTGATGCCGAGGATGCACTCGTGCGCTTTAACTTTGTTTCGGGCACTCATGCACTTTCGGTCGCGCTTTTCGGCGTCCTCAGAACAGGTGACAAGTTCGTTTCAATCACAGGTAAACCGTATGACACGCTTGAGGAGGTCATCGGTATTTCCGGAAATAAAGGGAACGGTTCACTTTTGGATTATGGAGTTGAGTACGGACAGGTCGATCTCAATGACGACGGTACTCCAAAGCTCGATGATATCACCGAAGCGGTAAAGGGAGCTAAGGTCGCTTACATCCAAAGATCAAGAGGATATTCACTGAGACCTGCTTTCACGATCGGCGATATTGAAAGGATGATACAAGCTGCCAAAAAAGGAAACCCGGATGTCATTATAATGGTCGATAACTGCTACGGTGAGTTTATCGAGGACAGAGAACCAACTTCTGTCGGTGCGGATCTCATAATCGGTTCGCTCATAAAAAATGCAGGCGGCGGAATTGCACGCACAGGCGGATATATCGCAGGACGTGCCGATCTGGTCAAATTGTGTTCTTATCGACTTACATGCGTCGGAATGGGCAAGGAGGTCGGATGTACGCTTGATATGAACAGAGAGATCCTCCTCGGACTCTTCTTTGCTCCCGATGTTGTTGCAAATGCCGTTAAAACTTCATGCTTCGCTTCCGAGCTGTTTACCGATCTCGGATTCGTTTGCTCACCGAGAAAGGACGACCTGCGAGGCGATATAATCACAGCAGTTCAGCTCCTTGACGAGGAGCATCTTACAGCATTCTGCCGCGGAATTCAGAAGGGAGCTCCGATCGACTCCTTCGTTACTCCCGAGGCTTGGGACATGCCAGGCTACAATAGCAAGGTCATCATGGCGGCAGGCGCTTTCACTATGGGCGCTTCTATTGAGCTTTCCGCCGATGCTCCGATCCGAGAACCGTTTGCTGTCTGGATGCAGGGCGGCATCACCTACACGAGCGGAAAGATCGGTGTGATGCTCGCGGCTCAGGAAATGCTTGACAGCGGACTTCTTTCATTGTAAATCATTTCTTTAAAAACTTATTGACAATTTATTACAAAACAGTTCCACACCGCCTCTGAAATGTTACAGAAATGCTACAAATTCAGACGAAAGGGTTATATCTATTGATTTTCGGTTGACTTTTTATACAATTGCTGTTAAAATATAATATGATGTATCATATTAAGCGAAATAATTCGCTTACCATTATATAAAGGAGGAGCTGCTGTGGGAGAAAAGAAATTCTGCTACAAATGTATGGAACAGTATGATGCGCTCAGGGCTGTATGTCCCAACTGCGGTCATCATAATTCCGAGACCTATGACACAATGTATATAGCTCCGGGTACGATCCTTCGTGAAAGATACCTCGTTGGTAATCTCATTGAATATAACGGTGAAGGCGCAAACTATATCGGATTTGACAAGACTACAGGATGTAAGGTCGTAATTCGTGAATATATGCCGATTACACTCTGCACAAGAGTCAAGGGCAAACCTACTATCAGCGTAAATTACAACAATCTAGCTAAGTATAAGGCTTTCATGGCTGAATACACAGAGCTCAATAAGGCTATCGCAAGACTCAGGAACAATGCAAATATCGTTCCCGTGCTCGATATGATCGCCGAAAACAATACTACATACACTATTTTTGAATACACCGAGGGTAAAAAACTCCTTGAGTATCTTAAGGAAAATGCCGGAGAGCTTTCGTGGAATCAGATAAGCAAGCTCTTCCCTCCTCTTTTTACCACGATAGGTATCCTGCATAATGCCGGTCTTACTCACAGGGCTATCAGTCCCGATACTATTTATATCAATGACAAGGGTGAGCTTAAACTCACCGGATTCTGTGTATCGGCGGTGAGAACAGCTAATGCAGGTCTCGAATTTGAGTTATTCAAGGGATATGCTGCTCCCGAGCAGTATTCGCCAAGCACAAACAGCCGTCAAGGCTCATGGACTGATGTATACAGCGTATGCGCACTGCTTTATAGGATGCTCACAGGCTGTATGCCTACCGATTCGTTGGCTCGTCTTGAACACGATGATCTATGTGAGCCTATCAGACTCAATGCCAATATTCCTCCTCATGTCTCCCGTATCATAATGGAAGGCATGAACCTGTCGGGAAAAAATCGTATCCAGACGATAACCGAGCTTGTTACAAAACTTTTTGAACAGTCGCCGAATGAGGAAATATATCGTGAACCATATTACGAAGAACCTCGTCAGCCGCAGCCGTTGCCTCAGCCGAATTACGGCTATCAGTCTACCGATGCATATGAGCGTACTCCGTATGACAGCGGAAACTATTCCGATTACAATAACGTTCCAGATTACGGAAACTATAACGACTACGATGATAGCGATTACGAAGAGGATTACCGCTATGAAAGCGTTTCCACTGTAGACAAGATCAAAGTCCCGATAATTATCGGTATACTTATGCTTGTTATTCTACTCATAATCGCCGCTTTCTGTTGGAAAATATTCTTTGGCGATACTCCGGGATCGGATACCTCAACTCCTTCTCTCAGTTCTTCAATGCTCGATAACGTTGTCGATGCTACTGCCGATACTACGGAAGAAGCTACAACCGAAGGCAATAGCGTTATGTTCGACCTCACAAACAAGGTCTTTGATATGACTAAGGATAAGTACAAGGACTATTTTGAGCTTGTAGCAGTCTACGAGTATAACGATACTATAGAAAAGGACAGGATCTTCGATCAGGATGTCAAGCCCGATCAACCCTTTACGAGAGGTCAGAAGATCACGGTAAAGGTCAGCAAGGGCAAGGCTGTTGCTATCATTCCTGAGTACAAGAACCTTACTGCCTCTCAGTATGAGACTGAGCTGAAAAAAGCCGGTGTAACGGCATATGAGATGATACCGCAGCTTACCGCTTCATCGGGAGTTCCGAATTCGGTTCTGATGCTGCAGGTCGACGGAAAGACCATTAAGGCAGGAGATCAGTTCAACAACGAAGAGGGAAAGAAGCTCTATGTTTATTTCCTCTCCAAGGATGCTGAGATAAAGACAGAACCGCCTACGCAGGCTCCTACGGAAGCTCCGCGCACGGAAGCTCCTACTCAAGCGCCTACAGAGGCTCCTACTCAGGTGCCACCTCCGTCAACCGAGGCTCAAAATAATAATCCACAGCAGGAAAATCCGCAGCAGCCAGATAATCAGGATGGCAATTCTCCAGAATACGGTTGATAAACAAGCTGTCATTGCTTAGTTCGACACGCATAAAAATTTTTAAACCCCGAAGCAATTTTTTAAATCGCTTCGGGGTTTGTTGTTAATATTCGATTACTCGCATTAATCAGAATCTATTTCTTTATAAATTTTGTGTCTGAATCGGGAATCCCATTTTCATCTGAAATGAAACGTTCAACTTTCATATGCAGATCATATTTTTCTCTAAGCTGTATTATTGTTTTCATCATAGCTGATGAGTGATGATTGTCTATTGACTTCTGATCATTCCAACAGTCAATAAGCAACACTGTTTCAGCGTCATTTAGCGGGAAGAAATATTCATATTTTATATTTCCCTTTTCACTACGAATTAAATCTGCTGTTCCGCTACTCTCCATTTCTTCAGCAAATCTCCTTGCATTTCCATTTATTCCTCTATAATATATATTAACTGTTATACTCATTATTGTCACACCTCTAAATTCCAATTTAAATTAATAATAATTATACATCAAAGCTGTTACATTGTCAATAGAAACATCATAC
>DHYN01000045.1:0-193 GCA_002414125.1 Ruminococcus sp. UBA5129
GAGTGCTAATTATATTTTACCACCTTTTTCAGTAAAATCAAGTGTATTCCAAAAATTTTCACAAATTTTGGCAGGCTGCACAAATGTATATGTTGACTATCGGCATATTATGCCAAATCATACTAATCACATATCAACAGCAGAGTTTACAATTATTATGAATTATTGAGACACTATCGGAGACTTTGTTCAC
>DHYN01000045.1:314-10586 GCA_002414125.1 Ruminococcus sp. UBA5129
ATGCCGTCTCGATATTGCATAAAAAAGTAAACGCTGTCGTCATGTGACCTTTTTCTGTTTGAGACGCTTGATGTAGCTCTTGGTCTCAGCCGTTACGACTCCCGAAAGCGCAATGAGCGCTATGACGTTCGGGATAGCCATGAGCCCGTTGAATATATCCGCGATGTTCCAGACTGCCTCGACCGTGAGGTAAGGACCTGCAAAAACCGCTGCAACGTACACGATACGGAAGACGATCGTGACTGCCTTTTTCGAGCCTGTAAGGTACGACAGACAGCGCTCCGAGTAGTAATTCCAGCCGAGTATCGTTGTGAACGCAAAAAACGTCAGACATATCATCAGTATGAATGACGCAGCCCTGCTCGGAACAGGCAGTCCGAAAGCGAAAGCATCGGTCGTGATCGCAACGCCCTCGAGACCGTCTTTTTCACAGCTTCCTGCCATTACGATAGCAAGCCCCGTCATAGTGCATACAACGATAGTGTCGATAAACGTGCCCGTCATAGTCACGAGTCCCTGACGGACAGGTTCATTCGTGCGTGCGGCAGCAGCAGCGATAGGCGCAGAGCCGAGACCTGCCTCATTCGAGAAGATACCCCTCGCAACACCGTTTCGCATGGAAGCCAATATAACTGCCGAGCCCAAAGCTCCTCCTGCAATGGGTCTGAGCCCGAAAGCTCCCTTGACGATAGAAGCTATAGCCGCAGGTACTTCCGCAGCATGACACACGATTATGATAAGACAGCTCAAAACGTAAACAACGACCATTACCGGAACTATGATCTCTGATACGGAAGCGATCCTCTTAATACCGCCGATAACGATGAGCGCAACGAAAAGCGTTATCACCGCGCCTGAAATTATCGTAGCGTAGGTATAGCTTCCTCCGAAAAGGCTGACCGTATGCGCCGAATCAGGATCGAAGAAATTATTGATAGCCGATGTGATGCCGTTGATCTGCGTGATAGTTCCGATACCGAGCAGACCTGCGAGCATTCCGAAGAGCGCAAACAGCTTTGCAAGCCATTTCCACTTCTTTCCCATACCGTTTTCGATGTAGTAGAACGGACCGCCGAGCATCTGACCGTTTCCGTCGGTCACACGATACTTGACAGCAAGGAGTCCCTCCGCATATTTGGTAGCCATTCCGAAGAAAGCCGCTATCTCCATCCAGAAGAGCGCTCCCGGACCTCCTGCGGCAAGCGCTGTGGCGACACCGACAATATTTCCCGTTCCGACAGTTGCCGAAAGAGCAGTGCAAAGCGCCGCGAAGCTCGATACCTCGCCTTTTCCGCCCTCCTCATCGGAGAACATATACTTCAGAGCCTTGCCGAGCTTGTGCACCTGTATGAAGCCGCATCTCACCGAGAGGAGGAGTCCGCAAGCCATGATAAGCACGACAAGCGGTATTCCCCAGACATAGCCGTCTATTTTTGATATGATGTCATTAAAATTTGCCATTTGCCAAAACTCCCAAGCTTACTTGATTCCCCAGATATTTTCCGCATAGTCTGCGATAGTTCTGTCGGAGCTGAATTTACCTGCATTGCACATATTCAGCCACTGCTTTCTCGCAAACGCAAGGCGGTCGGCGTTGTAATCCTTACAGCATCGTAGCTTAGCCTTAACATAGCTCTCGAGGTCGCCGAGAAGGAAGTAATGGTCGGGCTTATGCCAGCTTGCACCGTCAAGGAGAGACGTGTACAGCTCTCTGAAATCGCCGCTTCCGCCGTCCGAAACAGTACCGTCAATGAGTGCGGAGACCACTCTGCGTATCTTATCATTTCCTGCAAACAGACTGCGGCTGTCGTAATCGGGAACTATCTTTTCGAGATCCTCAACGCGTGCGCCGAAGATATAATTGTTTTCCTCGCCAGCCTCCTGAACGATCTCGATATTTGCGCCGTCGTATGTTCCGAGCGTAACAGCGCCGTTGAGCATGAGCTTCATATTTCCCGTACCCGACGCCTCTGTTCCGGCAGTAGAGATCTGCTCCGAAATATCGGCAGCCGCAACGAG
Organism: Ruminococcus sp. UBA5129; assembly: GCA_002414125.1. Lineage (GTDB taxonomy): Bacteria > Bacillota > Clostridia > Oscillospirales > Ruminococcaceae > Ruminococcus. The sequence goes on from DHYN01000045.1 coordinate 2,334, forward strand.
CTTTTCTGCATACGAAACATTGTAATTCTGTACAAAAACGACCTTGAGCAGATCAGCCGTATCGGGATCTGAGCTGACTATTCTGCCGACCTCGTTAATAAACTTGATGATAGCCTTAGCTCTGCGGTAGCCGGGAGCTGACTTAGCGCCGAAAACGAACGTGGTAGGCGTGAGATCGGTTATCGAGCCGTCCTTGATGCCATAGTAGAGCCAGAGGATAGAGAATGCGTTCAGGAGCTGTCTCTTGTACTCGTGCAGACGTTTTATCTGAATATCGAAAACGGTGTCGGGATTCACCTCGATGCCGTCATGAGCCTTGATGAAGTCGGCAAGTTCAGCCTTTTTGCCCTGCTTTATGCGAATGAATCTGCGGAGAACGGACGCATCATCCGCAAATCTCTCAAGCTCCTTGAGCATATCGAGGTCAGTAAGCCATCCGTCAGTGCCGAGCAGCTCTGTTATGAGAGCGGCAAGCTCGCGGTTGCAGAGTCCGAGCCAGCGGCGCTGGGTTATGCCGTTCGTCTCATTGAGAAAGCGCTCGGGATAGATCGAGTACCAGTCGGAAAGAACGGTATCCTTCAGGATCTGCGTGTGTATCTCTGCAACGCCGTTGACGTGCGATGAAGCATATACAGCCATATCAGCCATGTGGATGAGGTCGCCCTTGATTATCTTGAGTGCAGCGATCTTGTCCTTTTGTACGTCCTTGGTGTACAGTTCTGAAATAAGCGATTCATTTATCATGATTATTATCTCGTAGATCCTTGGGAGAAGCTCCTCAACGAGACGGCAGCTCCACTTTTCGAGAGCCTCCTGCATAACGGTGTGGTTAGTGTAGTTGAACACCTTTTTCGCGGTCTCAAGGGCTTTTTCAAAGCTGTAGCCCTCACCGTCAACGAGCTGACGGATAAGCTCGGGGATAGAGATAACGGGATGAGTGTCGTTGAGCTGAACGGAAATGTAGTCCGAAAGGTTTTCAAGCGTTCCGAAGCGAGCCTTATGCTTTCTGATAATGTCCGTCAATGACGCACAACTGAAAAAGTACTGCTGCTTGAGACGAAGCTTTTTTCCCTCATCGGTATCATCATTCGGATAGAGCACGCGCGAGATGTCTTCGGCAAATATCTTCTCCTTGGACGCTTCAAGATAGTTCTGACGGTTGAACGTATCGAAGTCGAACTCCTTTATCGGCTCAGCCTGCCAGAGACGGAGCGTGCCGATATTATCGGTCTTACAACCGAATATAGGCATATCATACGGAACAGCCCTTACCGTCTGACCGCTGAATTCCACGAGGACGGCATCCTTATCGCAGCGAGCCGACCACGGATCGCCGTTTCTTGACCAGTCGTCAGCCTCCTCACGCTGGAATCCGTCAACGATCGACTGCTTGAACAGACCGTACTTATAGCGGATGCCGTAACCGTCAAGCGGCAGGTCGAGCGTAGCTGCGCTGTCGAGGAAGCAAGCCGCAAGACGACCGAGACCGCCGTTTCCGAGAGCTGCATCCTCGATCTCCTCAAATGAAGCTATATCGAAGCCGAAGTCATTTTTCAGCACCTCGGCGACCTCATCGTAGATGCCGAGACAGAGCAGATTGTTCTGGACAGCTCTTCCCACGAGAAATTCCATCGAAAGGTAAGCCGCACGTCTGCCTGAGAGGTGTTTTTCGCGGCTGTTCAGCCACTGCTGTGAGTACATATCCATGACCGTCTCGCCGACAGCGTTGTGAACCTCTGTGACAGAGGGCTGTGCCTTGAGCTTTTCAGCGATTTTTTCCTTGAAAACATTTTTATCCATAATTTAAACTCCTTATCTGTTGAAAAGCCTGTTGAGCTTTTTTATTTTTTTGGCGAGCTCGGGTGAAAAGTCATCCTCACGCGCTCTGAACTGCCAGTTTGAGCCGAGCGTGGAGGGAGTGTTCATGCGAGCATCCCTGCCGCTGTCAAGAAAATCCTGCATCTGAGCGACTGCGGTCTGAGCAACGCTTGACCATGCAGCCCTCACGACCGCCATTGGTATTTCCGACCTCTTGCGGACATTGAGGTACTTTTTGGCGAATTTCAGCGACTTCTTATCCATTGCCTCTACCCAACCGTTGAGCGTTTCGTTATCATGAGTGCCCGTATATGCGTAGCAGTTCGCTGAACCGAAATTGTGCGGAAGATGCTCGTTCTCTCCGTTGTCGAAGCCGAACTGGAGCACCTTCATCCCGGGATATCCGCATTTATCGAGCATCTCTCTGACCTCGGGAGTGATGAAGCCGAGATCCTCGGCAATGATATTGAGCTTACCGAGCTTTTCCTCGGCGAGTCGGAACAGCTCATGGTTAGGACCCTTTTTCCACTCGCCTACAGTGGCATCCTCGTTGCCGAACGGTATGGTATAATAGCTCTCAAAGCCTCGGAAGTGGTCGATGCGGACAACATCATACAGCTCAGATGCTGTTCTTATGCGGTCGATCCACCACTCATAGCCTGTTTTTTTATGGTAGTCCCAGTCGTAGAGAGGGTTTCCCCAGAGCTGACCTGTCGGAGAGAAATCATCGGGGGGACAGCCTGCTACCGACACGGGGCGATGCTTCTTATCGAACTGAAAAAGCTTCGGGCTTGCCCAAGCCTCAACGCTGTCGAGGGCACAGTATATCGGTATGTCGCCGATTATCTCAACGCCGTTCCTGTTTGCGTAGTCCTTGAGGGCAGTCCATTGTCGGCTGAACTCAAACTGGAGAAATTTATAGAATCCGATGTCGGCTTTCAGTTCCTTTTTCGCTTCGGCAACAGCCTTCGGCTTATGCATGGCAATATCCTTTTCCCATTCATACCATGCCTTGCCGTTGTTCTTGAATTTGAGCGCCATGAACAAAGCGTACTCATCGAGCCATTTCTTGTTCTTCTCACAAAACTTCTTATATGCGGGGAAGCGAGTGGGCTTGAAGCGCGAATAAGCGATCCTCAGCACATCGAAGCAGTTGTCGTAGATGATGCCGTAATCAACCTTATTCTCATCGGACTCCCAGACTCTCAGCTCGTAGTCGGAGCTTTCAAGAAGTCCGTCGCCCTCAAGGATCTCGAAGTCGATGAAATAGGGATTGCCTGCATTCACCGAAAACGACTGATATGGCGAATCTCCGTAGCTCGTGGGTGAAAGAGGAAGTATCTGCCAGCATTTCGTCTCGCTCCTGACGAGGAAATCAACGAAATCAAAGGCATGTCTGCCCATTTTGCCGATGCCGTATTCCGACGGCAGGCTCGAAATGTGCATCAATATGCAGCTTTTTCTCATAATATCGTCCTTTCAAGTATAATTTTTCACAAACCGCAAATAATACCACCATTATTCCAAAAAAAGAGGTATGAAAATGAAGGTATCAGAGGGATTTTTCTCGTTCTTAATGGGATTTTTTATCTATAGTCTGCTTGAGATCGTCTCGCGCGGTTATACACACTGGACAATGTCAGTGACGGGCGGAGTCGTTCTTACGATACTCTACGCCCTGAGCAGCCGCGGCACGCTGATGAAGAGCTGTTTTCTCGGAGCGATCATCATTACGCTGATCGAGCTCGCAGTGGGGATATTCGATAATCTGATAATGAACTGGGCGGTATGGGATTATTCCGCGATGCCGCTCAATTTTCTCGGACAGATATGTCTGCCGTTTTCGGGACTGTGGTTTCTGCTTTGCATCCCTGCGTTCTACCTCTGCCGCGGTATTCGGGCAAGGCTGTGCATCGGAAGGCTCGCAAGACAGGATTAATACCCCTCGTTTTTGAGTCCGCTCACTATATCCACATACATCTCCCTTACGTCAAAGCCGGGAATGTCCTCACGCATGAGATCGATAACGTCTCCGTGACTTATCCCTCTTTTCTTTGGCGGCTTTATTAATTTGTGACTGCCGTGGATGGCGGATTTTTCCCAGACGAGACCGTCATTTGCTCCGTTAAGCTTATTAATGAGGCGATAGCCGATATTCAGAGGAAATAAAGCTGCCCTTGCCGAAGCCATTACCGACATTATGCTCCTATACGAAACATTGGGGCTGTCAGGCATCTGCTCGTTCAGCTCCGCGCATCTTTTCGCGCTGAGATCGCTGACTCCCGCGATGAAATCGGGTCTCTTATCGCCTAAAACGTGAAATATCTTGTTGTACTTGTTTGTTAGGAAGCTTATCAAAAACTTCGGGAGCTTTTCGAGCAGGTAATCAACCATATCGCAGCCGAGGTGGGGCGTATTGACCGTAGTGAGCGTTGCAACGCAGCCGTCCATTCCGAGACAGCTTATGGCATAGCGCGAATCGAGACCTCCCTTGGAATGAGCGATGATGTTCACCTTCTCTGCACCCGTCTCCTGCAAGACCTCTCTTATGCGGTCTGCAAGCTCGGCGGCACTNNGACTGTGCCGACTGCTGCTTTCCGTAAAAGAGCCTTGCGCCGTTGCGCTTGAGGGCGGCAGGAATACGTCCCCAGTAGTTCACGAGCTGCCAGTCGCGGAAGAAGATACCGTGCACGAGCAGTATCGGGTACTTTGTGGCACAGATCTGCCTTTCCTCACGAGCCTGTTCAAGCTCTTCCCTGTCGGTCTCAAAGATCAGCTCACGTCTTGCGGTCTTGTTTATCTTGTAGATGATGATGAGGTTTACTATGGGTATCCACCACAGGAAAAGCATTGCTATCCAGCTTGTGATCTTGACCTGCCGCGAATGAACGGCTGCCGCAGCGGATTTTGAGATCATCTTGAGTGATGTGATGAACACAGGGAAAAACACTGTCAATATACCGCCGACGATCCCGAGATCGAGCTTTGTGAAGCTGACTATCAGCACGGGTATCTCAATGACTGCGAGCCAGCCTGCGAGCCTGATCTTGCGGCACGCGCGGGCAAGCTTCTGCAGGCGTTTGGTGGGACGCTTCTTGTCGTCGCTTCCTGCGAAGCTGTTGAGTGAAGCCGCAGCTATCATCATCAGTAAGAAGGTTATTATTCCCGAAAATACACCGAGATCGACAAACTTAGAAAACGGCACGAAATTGATAACGCACACGCTCAGGATAAAGCCGATCAGACCGATAATTTTTTTCATATAAATCTCCTAAATCGGTATTAAAAAACAGGCTGTCCTCGTGAAAGAACAGCCCATAGTCTTATCAGAAATTGTTTGAGTCGGCATTAAAGATCTCGCCGCTGCTTTCTGTGTAGTAATCATTGGCTTCAAGAGATGTGAAGTCCTCGTCCTCGGGATCGGGAAGTCTTGCGCCGCATCTGCCGCAGAACTGGAACTTCTCGTTTACCTCTGCGTCGCACTTAGGGCAGATCTTATATCCGCGGATCTGATTGAGTTCAAATCTCATTTTCTTGATCCTTCTTCTTCTTGTGTCGATGTCGTCACAAAGAACCTTAAGCGCATTTGGATCCTCATTGGGATTCTTATAATACTTCTTACCGATGTCGGTGAAGATCTCAACTATTCTCTCCTCCTCATAAAGGATCTTCCTTTTGAGGTTATTAGCCTCTGAAACGCTTTTAGCCTTATCGCTGACGCCCTTGGAGGCATCGTTGATCTTATCGAGAATACCCATTTACACTCACTCCTGTTGAACAATTTTCTCGATCAAGGCACACCGCATCTACGAACGCAGTCTGCCTCAAATACTATTAATATTATACATCTTTTAAAAAAAATGTCAAGCTTTTTCAAAACAAAAATAAAAAATCACGGCAAATTTGTGCATTTTTCACATATCACAAATGTCTTTTTCGGTAAGTTGGATTATACCGCTCTTAGCGAAAGCCTCGTGAGCCTTTTCTGTATCGTCAACGCGGAGGATGATCGAGGCTCTGTTTTCGGACTTGCTGAGGAAAGCGTACATATACTCGATATTGACCTGAGCTTCATTGATGATACTCATAACGTCATCGAGCGCACCCATCTCATCGGGAATAGAAATTGCCACGACCTCTGTGATAGTTACCGTGCACGACTGCTCACGGAGCTTCTCACAAGCTGCATCGGGCTTATCAACGATAAGTCTGAGGATGCCGAAATCCTTGGTGTCTGCGATCGAAAGAGCACGGATATTAATACCGCTCTCCTTGAGAATCTTTGTCATTGCGCTGAGTCTGCCCGGCTTATTCTCTACGAATACCGAGATCTGTCTGATGTTTGTCATGGTGTATTCCTCCTTAAAATTAATTCGTGTGATCCGTTACGATCAGCTTTGTCCTGCCGTTAGAGTCAAGATATACCAACACTTCACCGTCTGAACTGCCTATCGTGTAGAAGATCACCTGCCACATATTAATTGACTCATCGAATGCAGCCGCTGCCGCATTATACGGGATATTTACCTCATTTCTGGCTCTCTCGTAAACCGAAAGCGCATCCGTAAGCTCGCATGTATCGAGGTTGGTAAACGAGTCCTTGTTGGCATTGGGGGTGTTCCAGTATAGCTTAAGTATGTCGGAGTACTTGAAAGTCCCCGGCGTATTGTTGAAGCAAACCCTGCTGCCGTTCGGGTCGGTGATACACCGGTACAGCTCGGTCATCGTACCGTTATAGGGGTCATACTCCCTATACATATATTCTCCGTCGTTATCGGAAAAATATACAGTGATCTTATCCTCAGTCTCATTCACCTCGGGAGCCTTTCCCAAAGATATACCGCTGTCGAGGACCTTTCTATCGTCGGAATTTCCGCCGTCCTCGAATATGAACCACTGATACTGTGGACAGCCGTAGCACGTGACATCATTGATGACCGTGTGGACTGTAGTAAAAGATTTCTGCTGCTCGGCAGGGGTCTTTGAAGCGCACGAGGNNCCGCAAAAACTGCTGCCGCAACAGTAATTTTTATCGGATTATGCATTTTGATCTCTCCAATTTATATCTCTGTTTGTATATTAGACCTATTATTTTGCGTTCTTGCCAAGCTCAAAAGCTTTTCTGTTCAGCTCGAGAAATTTCTCAGGAACGCACTGCTCTATGGCGTCCTGCCATAGCTTTTCATCGAAATCGAGTCTTGCAGCGAGCGCGCCCATGAGCGCTACGTTTGAAGCCTTTGCGCTGCCTGCCTGCTCGGCAAGGGAGAGCGCATCGACAGCAACGAGTTCCACTCCCGAGCCTTCGAGCTTCTTCACAAGCTCATCGGGGTATTCAGCCGCTCCCGTGATAACGGGCATCGGGTCGATCTGCTGAGTCGATGTAACGAGCTTACCGCCTTTCTTGAGGTAAGGGAGGCATCTCGCTGCCTCGAGAAGCTCGAACGAGATCACGGCATCAGCCTCACCCTTTTCAATAACCGGCGAATAGACCTTGTCGCCGTATTTGACGTATGTAACTACCGAGCCGCCTCTCTGTGACATTCCGTGTACCTCGCTCACCTTTACGTCATATCCTTGCGCGAGGAGAACGTTTCCGAGGAGTCTCGATGCGAGGAGCGAGCCCTGTCCGCCCACGCCTACGATCATGATTGATTTAGTTTCCATATCTGTATATCTCCTGTAATGTATCAAATAAAGTCAGAGCCGTTTCCGCCTGCTCTCTTCTGGATAGCGCCGAAGCAAGCAGCGCCTCCGAGGAAGGAGAACAAGCCGCTCTTAACGAGTGACCAAGTGAATTTTCCCTTAGCATCCGCGAATTCGAGGATCTTTGAGAAGTGATTGAAGCATCCCGAGAAGCTGAAATCAGAGAAGCCGATAGCCTCCTGAGTTGCTTCCTTGAAGCTGTCCTCGGAAAGATATTCTGCTATTTCAGGGTCTGAGAGATCGACAGAGACGCCTGCTGCTTCGACCGCTGCGATGACCTCATCGCGCCATTTCTGATAAGAGCCCTCAAGGACGTCTGCGAGTTCCCAGCACCAGATTATCTTCTGCGATAAGTAAACTGCAAGTATCATAACACCAACACACACAACAAGACCGAAAATCGGGCTGACAAGGCTTCTCTTCGTCATGAAGAGGAAGCCGAAAACGATGCCTGCCGCCATTACAAGACCGATAGCCGATGATATGTATCCCAGCTTGCCGATGAGAACGGTGAGCAGGAAGCCGGGGAGCGCACCCACGATCGCACCGACAACACCCAGAATATAGGGAACGACCTGCGATCCGCCGCTTCCTCCCATGTTAAGATCGTCGTACCCCGAAAGATCGCTGCTTGAAAAAGTTCCTCCGTTAATTGCCATAATAAACCACTCCTATATTATTTTTTTCAGAGATCCCATTTCGGGATCATCTTACGGCAACACCGCACAAAGA
>DHYN01000045.1:10681-15704 GCA_002414125.1 Ruminococcus sp. UBA5129
AAAAATCTGACTGCGCATCTGCCGCACAATCTCTGTGCGGTGTTGCCTTACATATAAACGTACTTTGCACGTTTATCGTCATTTTTTGCAGCGCGCATTGTCTGCCTGAATATACTGCCGAGTCTCGAAACCCGCAGTCATTCAGCCCGAAGGATCCATTATATCCGCGCCTTAGAGAAAATGCTCATCATCCTCCTCATCCTTTTTTGGAGCCATAACACCGATCGGCGTTATATCGTCCATACCGATGTCGCCGCTTTTGTCACTGTAAACGTAGCTTTTGCGCTGTTCCTCGAGCATCTGTTTATCGAGTGCAGCCTTCATCTCGTAATCATTGCTAAGTGCGCAGTAATGCGAGCCCATTCTGCTGTCGCTCTCGTTCATATCGGCTGATGATGAGTCGGAGAATACGGTCGGGCGTCCGTTCATCTCACGTTCCTCGTCCATCTTGTATTTTACAAGCTCAGCTACGAACTCGGCGGTTCCGCTTGTTATCAGGCGTGCAAGAAATCTGAACGGCATTTTCATCCCCCCGTTTAATTCTCAATCATTTTACCCTTTGTATAAGATGTTAAGATCGCCATCGACAAATCCCACGCCGACAGCCTTAGAAGTTATCAACACCGATGCACGGCTTCCATTGGCAAGATAGTCGCTGATGAAGCCGCTCACCACGTCAAGGCAGCGATTCCGATCGGGATCTTCCTCGTCTGAGAAGTCGATGAAAAAGAGATCCTCCTCGGAGCTCCAGACCTCATCGCAAGCCCATTCATCGTCATTTTCGTCAAATTCTCCTGCTGCGATGAGCTGTACCGCGTAAAGCGACTCGCTTTCGGATTCCTCATAGAGATTGAAATTGAATGCAGCCGCAGCATCGGGTATCGTGTTCTCGGTCAGCAGTCTGTCGAGCCACTGGGCAAATTCCTTGTATATATCCATAGCTATACCCCTTGTATAATGTTATTCGATAGCTCCGAACTTGCACATTTCCTTGCAGATACCGCATCCCACGCAGAGAGTATGGTCGATGACAGCCTTTCCGTTCTTCATTGAAACGGCAGGACATCCAAGCTTCATACACATCTTGCAGCTCTTGCACTTTTCGCTGTCGACCTTGAACGGCGGATCATGCTTGACATACTTGAGGAGCGCGCAGGGACGGCGTGATATGATGACCGAAGCCTCGTCCGCCTCAAGCTCCTCTCTTATAGCAGCCTCGGTCTCGGCGAGCGAATACGGGTCAACGACTCTTACTCGCTTGATGCCGATAGCTCTGCACAGAGCCTCGAGATCGACAGCCGCAGCAGGATCGCCCTTAAGGTTCTTGCCTGTAGTCGGATTCTGTTGATGACCTGTCATGCCCGTGATCGAGTTGTCGAGGATGATGACGGTGGAATTTGAATCGTTGTAAGCGATATTCACAAGACCTGTCATTCCGCTGTGCATGAACGTTGAATCGCCGATAACGGCAACGCTCTTGTGCTCGCTCTCGCTGCCGCGCGCCTTATTAAAGCCGTGGAGGCCCGAGATCGAAGCGCCCATACATACGGTCGTATCAACGGCGCAGAGCGGTGCGGCAGCTCCGAGGGTGTAGCATCCGATGTCGCCCGATACCATTACCTTTAGCTTGCTGAGGCAGTAGAAAAGTCCTCTGTGCGGACATCCTGCACACATTACAGGAGGACGCACGGGAATATTGTCGTCGAGTACGGTCGAATCCTTTGTAACGCCGAGGAGCTTCTGAGCGATAATCGACTGAGAAAGCTCGCCGATGCAGCCGAAGATCTCCTTGCCCTCAATATTTGTAACGCCGATATTACGGCAGTGTTGTTCGATTATTCCGTCAAGCTCCTCGATGATGTATACCTTGTCGAACTTAGCGGCAAAGTCGCGGATGAGCTGTATCGGGAGCGGATTAACAAGACCGAGCTTCAGCACGGATGCCTGATCGCCGAGAGCCTCCTTGGTGTACTGATAAGCAGCTCCGCTTGTTATCACGCCGAACCGAGCCGAATCGGACATCTCCACGCGGTTGAGGGGAGTCGTCTCGGCATATTCGATGAGCTTTTTGGTGCGCTCCTCAACGAAAACGTGTCTGCCGCGTGCATTTGCAGGCATCATAACGTACTTTGCAGGATCCTTCACATAATCCTTGAGCTCCTTTTCTTCCCTGTCGCACAGCTCAACGATGCTCTGTGAATGTGCTACTCTTGTTGACATCCTGACAATAACAGGCGTGTCGAATTTCTCGGAGATCTCGTATGCGAGCTTAGTGAACTCCTTGCACTCGCCCGAATCCGACGGCTCGACCATAGGTACCTTTGAAGCTATCGCATGGTGACGGCTGTCCTGCTCGTTCTGCGACGAGTGCATTCCGGGATCGTCTGCGACTGCGATCACCATACCGCCGTTCACGCCTATATAAGCTGCGGTATAAAGCGGATCGGCAGCAACGTTCAGACCCACATGCTTCATTCCGCAGAAGCTCCTTGCGCCTGCAAATGAAGCTCCTATAGCGGTCTCCATAGCGACCTTTTCGTTCGGCGCCCACTCCGCATAGATCTCGTCATACTTTGCAGCAGCCTCGGTTATCTCCGTTGAGGGAGTACCCGGATAGCTCGAAGCTACCCGACAGCCTGCTTCATAGAGTCCTCTTGCGAACGCCTCGTTTCCTAACATAAGCTTGTTCATTTGATCTTATTCCTTTCGGGTTGTATTGATTTTTCGTATCTTGCGCACCGAAGAATATATTCGGCAACGCTGTCTGCGGTATTATCGCCGATCACCTCGTCGGCAGCTTCTTTCAGCTCGGGATTTGCATAGGTCGCTATGGAGACCGCTATNNTCGGCAGGTCGTTGAGGTTATCCCCGAAGCAGACTACACGATCGAAGCCGTACATTCTGCGGAGAAGCGAAACGCCGCTGCGCTTTGAAGCCCTCTCCGAGAAAATTTCAAGGTAGTATACATTATTATTATAGATGTCGCGGTAAAATTCATATTTCAGACCTCTCATCTCCGCGACAGCCGCTCTGATCGGCTCAAGCCGTTCCAACGTATCGAGGAGGNNAGAAATAGATAACATCATCGCTGCAAGCCGAAGAAAAGCTTTCAATACGTTCAAATGGCTTGTCATAGCGTTTTCTGCGCGTTTCAAAGAACTCGGTCATCTCGTAATTGGTGAGCGCAGTATACTCGCAGGAGAGCTTGTTTCCGCTTATCTTGTACATAAATCCGCTCTGACCGAGACGGTCAAGGAGCTTGGCAGCCGCCTGCGAAGCCTCTCTCGGAAGGTATTCGTTTCGCACATACCGCCGCTCGTTCATATCATAGACCGTTACTCCGTTCATGAGCACGCACGGTACATTCACCCCGATATTATCGGTTATCTTCACTGCCGAGGCTGACGTTCTTGCCGTTGCATAGGTGAAGCGCGCTCCGAGCGAAGCCGCCTCGCGCAGCATCCGAGCCGAATTTTCGGACACTCTCTGGTCGTTTCCGAGTAGCGTTCCGTCGAGGTCGGAGATATAAAGCGTACTCACTTCTGATCTCTGAGGTCTAAGATCCTCTTTGCCTTGCCCTGAAAACGTTCGAGGGACTTGTGCTCCACAAGGGACACCTTAGTGTCGATGCCGAGGACAGTCTTGAGGTTATGGTGAATATTGCCCCTGAGCTTTTCAAGCTCGCTGTATCTTTCAAGCAGACCGCTGTCCGCAAGCTCCACCTTTACTTCAAGGCGGTCGGAGAAGTCCTTTCTGGTGATAACGAGCTGATAGTGAGGAGCGATCTCATCGAATCCCATGAGCACGCTCTCGATCTGTGACGGAAACACATTTACGCCGCGGATCTTGAGCATATCGTCGCTTCTGCCCTTGATCTTAGCCATTCTTGCGAATGTGCGTCCGCACTTGCACGGCTCGTAATCTATCTGAGTGATATCCTTTGTACGATATCGGAGCATCGGGATGCCCTCCTTGGTGAGTGTCGTGATGACAAGCTCGCCCTGACTTCCCTTTGGGAGCACCTCAGTCGTATTCGGGTCGATTATCTCTGCGAGGAAGTGATCCTCGTTGATATGCATACCGCAGCGTTCGCGGCAGTCGCCTGAAACTCCCGGTCCCATAAGCTCGCTCATTCCGTAGTTATCCGTAGCGAAAAGACCGAGTGTCTTTTCGATCTGATCGCGCATCTCGATAGTACATCCCTCAGAGCCGAAGAGACCGAGCTTGAGGTTAAGCTTGTCAAGGACACCCATTTCCTTTGCCTTTTCACCGATATACTGGGCATAGGTGGGAGTAGCAACAAGAGCCGTTGTCTGAAAGTCCTGCATGAGCATGAGCTGCTTCTCGGTATTGCCGCTTGATGTGGGAACTACTGTAGCGCCGAGCTTTTCAAGACCGTAGTGGAGACCGAGCGCGCCCGTAAACAGACCGTATCCGAACGCTATCTGCACGATGTCGTCCTCCGTAGCTCCTGCCGAACAGCAGAGACGAGCCATACAATCGCTCCAGATCTCGAGGTCGTTTTTAGTGTAGCCGACTACGGTGGGCTTGCCCGTAGTACCGCTTGAAGCGTGGATACGGACAATATTCTTCATCGGCTGACCGAACAGTCCGAAGGGATATGTATCGCGGATGTCCGCCTTAGTGGTATACGGAATATATTCAATATCGCTCAGGCACTTGATCTTTTCCGATGTAACGCCCGCATCGGTGAGACGCTTATTGTAGAACGGGATATTCGTCATACAGTAGTCCACGAGGTGCTTGAGATGTTCAAGCTGAAGCTCCTCGATCTTCTGTCTGGGCATCGTTTCTATGTCCTTCTGGAACATTCTGTGCATTATATTAACTTCCTTTCTCACAAGATAATAAATTAATATTATTATATCATAATACTGAAATAAAGTAAAGAAAAACTTAGATTTTTGTATGAATTTGAAAATCCATGCCGTAAAATATAGTAACAATGCATAAAGAGCTTGCGCTTTTGGAAAAAGCAGCGATTAGTCCTGCAACGAAATGC
>DHYN01000042.1:0-2726 GCA_002414125.1 Ruminococcus sp. UBA5129
GACTGTTCTGTCGTCAAAACGGTCGGAGGGCAGTATAGCGATCATTGCCGTATCATAGGTTGTCAATATCGACAGAACGATCGGTGATGCCGAAGGTGACAGAATGAAGATCGAGTCCGCTTTGTGCAAAATAAAGCCTGATAGTCGTATATCGCGAGAACATCGGGATCTCGGTCGAGAACGAGACCGGTTCGCCGCCTGTGCCGTTCCATGTGAAAGTACCGCTCGCAGTACCCATTGCAAAAAGCGTAACGGGTATCTGAGCAAGCGCGCTCTGAGTGCTTGAGGCAGTGATCGTTACCCTATAGTAGCCCGGAGTACGGACGATCATCGCAAAGCTGTAGCTGCCCCCTTTATCGGTACAGATTTTTTCGGGTTCAACGATAGCTGCTCCGTCGAGGTCGTAGAACTCCACCTCGCCGTGTTCCTCCTCCGAATCGCCGCCGCGACCAATTATCTCGACCGGTTCAAATTCATCTGTTCCGCGCTTAAAGGCGTTGCTGCCGATGATGAACCTGCATATGTTGGCAGCGTTCCTTTGAAGCTCCGCAAGTGTGAGTCTGCCACTGTGAAGCTCCTCAAGTGTATTATCATCGTTCTCCGAGCCGTCCGCGCACACCATATACAAGTCATTCTGCGCGATAGCCATTGTAGCGAGATCGGTCTTGCTCTGCTTCTGACCGCGGATATTTATATCAGACCACCAGTCCGTCATCGTGAGCCCCGTATAGCCCCACTCGTTTCGGAGAACAGTCGTGTTGAGATCGTAGTTTCCCGCCGTCCACAAGCCGTTTACCGAGCCATATGTCGTCATTATCGTCTGAACGCCGCCGTCCTTGACTGCCATCTCGAAGCCCTTGAGGTATATCTCCCTGAGCGCACGCTCGGAAACTACCGAATCAAGGCAATGTCGTCTTGTCTCACGATTGTTTGCACAGAAGTGCTTCACCGTTCCCTCAACGCCTGCCGAGTGGAGACCTTGCAGCTCCGAGACAGCCATTGTTCCGGTGAGATACGGATCCTCTGAGAAATACTCGAAATTACGACCATTGAGCGGATGACGGTGTATATTCATACCGGGTCCGAGGAGACATTCGACATTGTTCGCGGTCATCTCAAGACCCATAAAAGTGAACAGCTCCCGAACAAGCTCCCTGTTGAATGTGGATGCGATGAGAGTACCGTTCGGCAGGCTGAAAGCCTTTGTTCCGCAGTCAAGGCGCATTCCCGAGGGACCGTCAGAGCAGCAAGCCGCAGGGATACCGAATGAAACAAGTCCATCCGAAACGCCGCCGAATGCCGATGCCGTTCCGGGAGTTACTCTCGGACTTCCCATTCCCTCGCCTCTTATGATGCACGCAAGATCCTCGTCCGAAAGCTGCGCGATAAATTCATCCATAGTATTTTTTCCGCAGGCAACATCCGCAAGCTTTATGCCGCGGTCACCCGTTACAGGGAGCTCCTGCGGAATACCGTCAAGCCTGCGCTGCGCCTCATCGACCTCATTGAGCGGCACAGACTCATACGAAAGACCGTCTCTGTTGACCATTCGCTCGAACGGCACAACGGGAGCCATCGCCTGAACACACTGCTGTTTCACGGAATCCTGCGTAAGCTCGGTGTAGAAGCAATTCCCGACATCGGGAGTGATAAAGAACTCATACACGCCCTTTTCGTACACCCAGCAGCTCTTGTGACCCGTAACGCCCGAATCATCGTAGGATGCAAGGAAATCGAAATCTATCGCGATACTCAGCTCCTGAGATTCGTTCGGAGCAAGGGTTTTCGTTTTTTCGTATCCGCAGAGAACTCTCTTCGGCTGACCGAGCCTGCCCTGCGGCTTTTGGCAGAATATCATCACGACCTCTTTTCCGCTGAAGCTGCCTGTATTCGTCACGCGGACGCTGAGCTTCATCGGCGAGCAGTCGCTTTCCGAGCCGAGATATTCCGTCCTGAACGTTGTGTACGAAAGGCCGAAGCCGAACGGATAGAGCACCTTTTCGGGTGCAAAGGTGTCAAAATAGCGGTATCCCACAAAGATGTCCTCGCAGTAAATGTCGCGGTCTCCGCCGCCGAAATTGGCATTCGAGGGGTAGTCCGTGATCGACCTTGCGATCGTATCGGGAAGCTTTCCGCATGGGCTGAGCCTGCCCATGATGACGTCCGCAGCACCCTTGCCGCCCGTCATTCCGCCCTGCCAGAGATACAACACCGAATCGGGCTTGATGTCCTCGACAAAATTCATATCAATAATATTGCCGACATTCAGCAGCACAGCGACCTTCTCGAAATTTGCTCTCACGGTGCGGAGAACATTCAGTTCTTCGGAGCTGAGCATATATGAGCCCTCGCCAGCGAAGTTGTCCTGTTCCTCACCTGCCGTTCTTCCGAAGATAACGAGAGCAGTCCTGCTTGTCCTTGCGATCTCAGCCGCAAGTTCATTGCTCACGGGCATTTCCTTCTGCGACCAAGGCTCTCCACCCCAGCCGCTGCCGAGGTCGAACGGGTTTTCCGCGTCCCAGCCGCGATATATCCCGAGAAGCTTTTCGTTGAGCTTAGCGCCGTTTTCGAGGAGACCGTCGATAACGCTCGTCACCTTTGATACGTTCACCATTCCGCCCGAACCTGTTCCGCTTTTATAGTAGTGGAGCTGTATGCGCCCGAATACAGCTATTTCCTCATTTATATCCACCGGAAACGCTCCGTTTTCATTGCGGAGCATGACG
>DHYN01000042.1:2736-2890 GCA_002414125.1 Ruminococcus sp. UBA5129
GATCTCGAGGTATTTATTCCAATCAAGTATCCTGCTCATAAAATGTCACTCCTTTTGACAAATATATTTCTATTATACCACAAATTTAGTGAGAATTCAACCAAAATATTTCTTAGTGACAGCATTTATTATTATGATTATGTATTGAGACTTT
>DHYN01000042.1:2966-6560 GCA_002414125.1 Ruminococcus sp. UBA5129
CCTCCCGAGTATAAAAAACAGACCACGCCAACATCCGCCCGATTTTGGTTAATATTGACTGTAAAGCAATGAAGCGTTTGTGCACTGCGTACAAATTTTATCAAACACCGATATAAAAGTTGACATTAATTTAAATTGATGATAAAATATAAATACCTTAATTTAATATGTATATGGAGGAAAACAACTAATGGAAAGATATTGGAATAAAGAAATAGAGTGCATGTCCCGAGAGGATATGAAAAAGCTCCAGAGCGAACGCCTTGTCGCTCAGGTAAAGCATGTTTACGAGAACGTGAAATACTACAGAGACCTCATGGACGAAAAGGGCGTTGCTCCCGATGACATCAAGTCGGTCGATGACCTCTCCAAGCTCCCGTTCCTCACAAAAGCCGATCTCCGCGATGCTTATCCCTACGGACTTCTTGCCGTTCCGCTCGCCGACTGCGTAAGAATACAGTCCACCAGCGGCACTACCGGAAAGCGCGTTGTAGCTTTCTATACGCAGAACGACATCGACCTTTGGGAGGACTGCTGCGCCAGAGCTATCACCGCTGCCGGCGGTACGAACGAGGACGTTTGTCAGGTCTGCTACGGCTACGGTCTCTTCACAGGCGGTCCGGGACTCAACGGCGGCTCGCACAAGGTAGGCTGTCTCACGCTCCCGATGTCCTCGGGCAACACGGAAAGACAGATACAGTTCATGCGCGATCTCGGCTCCACTATTCTCTGCTGCACACCGTCATACGCTGCATATATCGGGGAGACTCTTCACGATATGGGCTTCGGTCCCGATGACATCAAGCTCAAGGCAGGCATCTTCGGCGCTGAACCGTGGACTGAGGAAATGCGCCGTCAGATCGAGGAATCCCTCGGCATCAAGGCTTACGATATATACGGTCTCACGGAGTCGAGCGGTCCCGGCGTGTCGTTTGAGTGCTCCGAGCAGACCGGTATGCACGTAAACGAAGATCACTTCATTGCTGAGATCATTGACCCCGATACGGGTGAAGTCCTCCCCGACGGAACTCCCGGCGAGCTCGTTTTCACAAGCATCACAAAGGAAGCTTTTCCGCTCCTTAGATACAGAACACGCGACATATGCGTTCTCACACGCGAAAAGTGCTCGTGCGGCAGAACTCTCGTAAAGATGTCCAAACCCAAGGGCAGAAGCGATGATATGCTCATCATCCGCGGCGTAAATGTATTCCCCTCACAAATCGAGACCGTCCTCATCGAGCAGGGCTATTCGTCAAACTACATGATCGAGGTAGACCGCAAAAACAACACCGATACGCTCGATGTTTACGTTGAGATGAACGATTCACACTTCTCGGATGTAGTACTCGAGATACAGAAGTTCGAGTCCGATCTCGCTGCCGCTATCAAGACGATGCTCGGGATCAATCCAAAGGTACACCTCGTTTCGCCCAAGACTATCCAGCGAAGCGAAGGCAAGGCTGTCAGAGTTATAGACAAGAGAAAGCTCCACGACTGTTAAATCCAAGGCAACACCGCACAAANNGACGGATTTGTGCGGTGTTGCCATAGGGTCATGATGATAAAATAATTAAGAAATAGGTAATTGGAGGTAATAAATGAAGAAAAAAATTTTTAGCGTTTTATTATGCACCACCATGTTGATTTGTTCTGCAACCGGCTGTAGGGATGATGATAATTCAAGCGTTGATTCTAAAGCTGAACAATCACAGAGCATTGAATATGAAACAATAAAGCCGCCTGAGGATGGGTGGACACGTGAGGAATTTATGAGTACTGTCTACCTTTGCGGTAAACAACTGACATATCCGCTGACAATGGAATATTTAGGAGAGGATTTTTCGTTGGATGAAGCGAATAAAGCAGATTTAAAGGCTTCAATCGGATTTCCATTGTTGTATAAGAATAATGAGATAGGTCGTGTTTATTTTAAGAAAAATTCAGACGAATCATCGGGTTATGGGAATATTACCACTATGATGTTTAACAATACTTTATCAAAATCTGATCCTGATTGCATTGTTGTTAACGGTATATCCTTAGGTTCTTCAAATACAGATGTAAAATCTGCGCTTGGAATACCGGGTACCGGAAGCACATATGGAGGATATGAATACACGGTTAAAAATGGTAATGATAGATTTATTGATATAGTTTTGATTAAGGAAAAAGAGGTTGCCGCAATAAACATTTATCTGAAAAGGGAATGAGAATATGAGTAATAATAAGGGTCACTATCTTGGTCACTTTATATTTTATTGATGTGACTCTGTTGATGCCATCAATGAAGATACCATTATTAGATCAATATCCGTTGGCAATAATGATATGATTTTTTCGGCACATCTAAAATTACAGTTAATGGTTTGAGTATTGCTGCTGACCACAGTCAGCTTTTTGAAGCATTAGGTGATAGCTTTAGAGAGGGCGTTGGATATCAGCAGATTATTTACGAAAATGATATAGGTCAATACAGATTTACATTTAATTTTGATGATAGTCTGATTACTATAGGCGTAAGAGTTTTTATAAGATAAATTTTATGAGGTTTACAGCAGCAGCTTCTGATGCAGAGTCTCAGAAAAAGTGACCGCTCCGATCCTGAAATGAAACATGAGAAAGTGAGAGAAACAGAGAAAAGCAGAGAGAAATCAAGCGAATAAGGGATATAAATTAAAAAATCGGCAAAAAAGGCATTGACAAACAGGTGACAATGTTGTATAATGATTCTTGCAGTGTCGGAGCAAGATAAAAATCCGACGAAAATCTAAAAAACGGAGGAAACGATTATGTCAACAACATTGGCTAAACCTGCGGAAGTTAACCGCACTTGGTATATCCTCGATGCAGAGGGTCAGCCTCTCGGTAGAGTTGCAGCTAAGGCAGCTCACATTCTCAGAGGTAAGCACAAGCCCATTTACACACCTAACGTAGACTGCGGCGATCACGTTATCGTTATCAACTGCGCAAAGGCTGTCCTCACAGGAAGAAAGCTCGAGCAGAAGAAATTCTACTGGCACACAGGTTGGATCGGCGGTCTCAAGGAGATCTCCTACAAGGACATGATGGCTAATCAGGCTGACAGAGCTATGACTATCGCTGTAAACGGCATGCTTCCCAACAACTCTCTCGGCAGAGCTCAGATCAAGAGACTTAAGGCTTATAAGGATGCAAACCACAAGCACGAGGCTCAGAAGCCCGTTGCTTACGAAAACTAATTGAAGGAGGCGCTTTAAATGTACGAATCAAAGGTAAAATACTACTACGGAACCGGCAGAAGAAAGCACTCCGTTGCAAGAGTAAGAATCTATCCCGGCACAGGTAACGTTACTATCAACGGCAGAGGTATCGACGATTACTTCGGTCTTGAAACACTCAAGCTCATCGTTCGTCAGCCCCTCGCGCTCACCGATAACGTTGACAAGTTCGATGTTGTCTGCACAGTTGCAGGCGGCGGCGTAACAGGTCAGGCAGGCGCTATCAGACACGGTATCACAAGAGCTCTCCTCGAATTCGATGCCGAGCTCCGTCCCGTTCTCAAGAAGGCCGGCTTCATCACTCGTGACCCCAGAATGAAGGAAAGAAAGAAGTACG
>DHYN01000042.1:6741-7893 GCA_002414125.1 Ruminococcus sp. UBA5129
ACCTCTTTCTGATGTCAATGCCCTAACTCATATCATTAGTTCATATTATTCATTAACGATTGGGATCCATATCTGACTTTTGTAATCGGCAGCCGTCATATTACCCGCCGGATATGCTTCAATATCCATTTCATAAGTCGGCATATAGTTCAATGCAGGAAGGGTCTCTGAGCAGATTTCATGCCAGAGCTGCTGTATAGCGTCAGGCATAGCGCCGATACACTCAGATACCATCCAAGTCCTCGCAGGAATTATATTTACACGATAGCCCTCAGGAGCAATAGTATCGGCAGCGCACTGAACGGCAATGCCGTAGTCAAATTGCTCACAGTCTGTATGACCGTTGCCGTAGCAGATACCGAAAACATAGTTGCAGCTTGATGCGTATTTCAACAATGTCTCTATCGTTCCGTCCTTATGTGCCCTGTCCCAAAAATTGGGGATTGTGTTCTTATTCCGTTCACCTTCGACAGTGTGCTGTTCAACCTTTTCAAGCACCGTAAATGATTCCTTTGAAACGATTTCGTAATTCATAGAATTACCGCCTTTCAATATAATTTGCACCTTGAATCGGGAAAACGACCTGAGCTTACCTCCGATGTGCTTCGCATCTGACGGTGTGATTCCATGAAATCGGATAAATGCTCTCGTAAAGCTCTCGGGAGATTCATAACCGTATTTAAGAGCCGTATCAATGACTTTCACATTCGTTTTTGTAAGCTCATTGCCGGCAAGTGTGAGCCGTCTGTTACGAATGTATTCGCCTACCGTGATGCCACATAGTATTCCGAATATTTTCTGAAAATAGTACGGAGAACACATCGCTTGCTTTGCAATTTCGTTATAATCCAAATCATCAGTGATATGTTTCTCAATGTAGTCAATAGCATTCTGAATACCCGTTATCCAGTTCATTTTCTTTTCCTCCTCCCGGTGTAATCATATTATATCACGGAAACAATGATATGTCCTGACAATTTGTGTTTTGTTGTGCTATATGTTTTCTCTTTTACGAAAGACGCCGGAAGCATCGCCTCTTTGTGATATGATCATATTATAACACAGCCTCTACAAAAGGTCAAATCAAATATCTATAGCAGACGACAAAATCTTTTGGCGTTTGCTATTTTCCGATCCGCACGGAGCACGCGT
>DHYN01000042.1:7999-8277 GCA_002414125.1 Ruminococcus sp. UBA5129
TAACGAGCTTTTCAATAAGTTCATGCATAATTTCGGGTGTAATAATAGTCAGTGATTCCCTATATACAACGGCGAGTGACAAAGGCTTCTCGCCCTTATCGTGCAAGCCTTTTCTCCAATAAAAACAGCAGTTTTTTTATAACAGGCTGCTGTTTAAAATAAGCAAATTTCACCTTGCAATTAAACGGTTTATATGGTATAATAACTGTAAATAGTTATTTCGGTATTGCCTTAATACTGATCCCTGTAAAACAGGCTACGATTCTCTACATAATAAA
>DHYN01000042.1:8324-8915 GCA_002414125.1 Ruminococcus sp. UBA5129
TACGCAGTCCGAGAAGCTTCACAAGTATCTGACCGGACTTGAAAAAAACGTAATAAAGGTATCATTTCCGAATTACGACAGCGATTCCTCAGCGCTTGTGAAGATGTATCTGCACGGAGAATTCGGTACTGCTCCCAACTCGGTGAACCCCTATGCTGCATCGAGCTTTTACGCATGTGACCGATACGCAAGCTTCAAAAGCGGCTGGGGAGAGTTCTACCAAAACGGAGGGCTCGTCATCGCCGACCGCTACACCACATCAAATGCGATACACCAGTGCTCAAAGCTCCNNGGACGGATTTCTGGAATGGCTGTTCGGGTACGAATACAAGCTTCTCGGCATCCCAAAGCCCGATGAGGTGATATATCTGCGTGCAGCTACCGAAGTGAGCCAAAAGCTCATTAGCAAGCGCTACAGCAACGATGAATCAAAGAAGGACATCCACGAGAGCGATCTTGATCACCTTAACGCATCGCGCCTCGCCGCCGACTATTGTGCTCAGACACTCGGCTGGAAAACCGTGGAATGCACAGAGGGTGAAAAAATGCGCTCGATCAACGAAATATTTGCGGATATACTGTCCGTACTCG
>DHYN01000042.1:8933-9068 GCA_002414125.1 Ruminococcus sp. UBA5129
CATTGACTTTTGGTGTGGAAATGTGCTAAAATCAGCTTATAGAAGCATCATGTGGACAATTTATGCTGCCGCAAGTCGATTGTTTTTGTACATTTTGCCCTTAGAAGAACGTTCTTATTATCAAAATTTGTAGAA
>DHYN01000049.1:0-2858 GCA_002414125.1 Ruminococcus sp. UBA5129
TGAACGGCAGCCCAAAATTATTCACTTTAAAGCGCAATAGCGTTCATATCCGTGTCGGTAGTATTGATCCTGCTGAGCTCAGTAGCTCTCACAGGATATGTACCCTTGTACCTATCGGATTCGCTTCTTGCGGAAACTACAGATACGACCTTATAGTCCTTAATGTAAATGACGTACATTGTCTCGTTCTGACCGCCGAAAATTCTTCCGATTTTTTCATTTATCTGCGCAGCAAGCGTGGCACTCTTAGCGTTGCTCTTATCAGCGGGATCTGTATACGCCTTGGAAGTACCCGATGCACCGTCCCACTCGAGATAGAAATCGCCATTCTCCACCATATCGGTAGGAGCATCCGTAGAAGTACGCTCGCGGAACTCATAATCCACCATAATAGTCTGAGCGGCGTTAAAAATCACCTTAGCGTTTGCATTCTGTGATTTCAGGCGTGATTTGTGAATGTATGTCATCCATGACGGAACAAGAATTGCAGAAAGTATTCCGATGATCGCAAGAACGATAATCATTTCGGTCAGTGTAAAGCCCTTTTTAGTCTTCTTCATGTCAAAGCCTCCTGTTCAGATTTACATTTCTATTATAACAGAAAATTCACAATTTGTCAATAATATTCCGAGAACAAGGTACACAATTTTGCACCGCATTTTTGTGCATTTAGCCTAATCACTGCTTTAACAGATCAATCGCCGTTTGAAGCTGAACATCAACATCCAGTTCATCGTCCATACTCACCACGACATCAGGTGTGATGCCGTAGCCCTGCCAGCACGGGAGATCTCCCACCGTGAAATAACCTGCCGTATATCTGAGAACAGCATCCGAGTCCGTGCGCTTTTCGATCTGGAAAACGCCCTTGCCGTAAGTAGTCTCACCCACAAGCGTGGTATCCTTGTAATTCAGCTTCATCGCGCCTGTGAATATCTCAGCCGCACTCGCCGTTTCACCGTTAATGAGTATCACAACCGGCTTATTGTATATCTTATTTCCGACCGACCTCATTTCATTCGTCCTGCCGCTTGTGTAATATTCACAGCCGACCTTTTGCTCGCCGATAAAGCTGCCGAGCGCATGCATGCAAAGCTCCGTCTCTCCGCCCAGATTTCCGCGAATGTCGATTATATACCCTCTGCAATCGCCCTCCATAAGCTCGTCAAGGGTTTTGAAGCCCTCCATTCCGCCGCTGAAAGAGTCAAGCCGCACATAGCAAATATCATCTATCTGCTCGAATCTGAAATTGTCCTCATGCTCCTGCTGCTCGTGCTTTCTGACATAGTGAAGAGCTATCTCCCTATTTCCGCGGCGGATATAGATATCGCATTCCGTACCCGATTTTCCGAGCAGCTCATGCACTCCGTCTTTTAAGCCGACCTCGCTGAACACCTTATCATTCACCTTGTAGATAACGTCCGCTTTGCAAAGCCCCTGCTGCTGAGCGTATGAACCCTCCTTGACCTCGGTCACGCGGAGATTTCCCTCCTCGGTCGCTTCGACCTCAAAGCCGTTGTCAACAGCCATATCCGAATTGTTGACATTATTTGCGCAGTCCTCGGGAGAAATGCCCGTATCATATCTGAAAAAACTGTCGCCGAGCGCCTTATAATAGCTCTTTGCCGCTTCACCAACAGCATATTCCTCATTGCCGTTATCGAAGTAACGTTCGCCGCTCATTTCGTCTCTTATCTCTGCAAAAGCTGCAAGCTGCTTTCCCGTCTCTATCTCATCCTTATGCTCAAAGCCGTTTATATAATACCCTGCCGCAAACGCGCCGAGTATCGCAAACACGGTAAGAACATGCTTTGTGTCTTTATCCATTTTATCACCTTGAAAAAAAGACCTCTCTTTCGAGAGGTCTTTTGATTTTTAGTAGTTTAACAAACCAACTGAATTATTAGTTTCCTCAAGTAGTAGCACTACCAGTAGAAGAAGCAACGCTAACAGTACCAGTAGAAGTGATTGTGTAACCAGCCTTAGTACCAGCATCTGTAAGACAAGCAGCAGTATCAGAAGGCTTCTGACTATCCCAGTTCTTTGCTGTTAAGTATGAAGGATATGAACCATAGTACTTACCGGACTTAACTGCTACAGCAACACAGCTATTCTCATAAATAGCGATCTGACACTCATTCTTCTCAATATCCTTGAAGTAGGGCTTAACATAGCCATAGTAATCAGCATTAGTACATACATCAGTGTTAGTTGTACCTGAACCTGTAGTGAATGATGTGCCGCCCTTTGAGTGCTTTACTACGCCGTCGTTAACATATCTGTCCTCTTCGTCAAGCTCTGTGCAAGCTGAGTTGCAAGCCTTGTAGATAGAAGAAGCTGCCGAGTTACCTGACTGGATCTTGGACTTCTTGATGTAACCAAGCATCGAGGGAACGAGGATAGCTGCGAGTACACCGATGATAGCGATAACAACGATGAGCTCAATAAGGGTAAAACCTTTCTTTGTTGTTTTCATAACGAAAACCTCCTTATAAAATTTAAATTTTTGCATCCATCGGGATGACATTTGTTTCAGTCGGAACATTTTCTCTGTCCCTTTCCTTGATTATAGTATATCACAACGTTCACAAATTGTCAATAACTATTTTGCATTTTTTTCAAATGTGAACGATTTTTTACATCGTCACGGTGAATAGCCATTTCTTGCTGTCACTTTTCGTCAGATTGTACAAATAGTGTAACAAAGCCGTAACATTCCACCGAAACTTACCGTATTTTCGGAATTTTGCCATACAGTAAGTATAACGCATCGTTCTATAGTGTTAGCTCGGTATAACCGCTTCGTTTCCGAACAATTAACGGACTGTACCGAAATTGAACGTTGTGATATACTATAA
>DHYN01000049.1:2903-5655 GCA_002414125.1 Ruminococcus sp. UBA5129
AAGAGCGTCGGGCTCTGAGATAACATTAGTCTTAACATAACGAGCAAGCTCCTGATCGAGGCTCATCATGCCCTGCTGCTTACCTGTCTGGATTGCGGACTGAATGAGGTGAATCTTGTTATCACGGATCATAGCGGAGATAGCATCGGTAACGTTGAGTATCTCCATGCAGGCGATACGGCCTGTGCCGTCCTTCTTGGGGATAAGAGTCTGCGAGATAACGCCAACAAGGTTGTTTGCGAGCTGAGTTCTGATCTGCTGCTGCTGATGCTCGGGGTAAACGTCGATGATACGGTTGATAGTATCAGCGGCGCTCGTTGTATGAAGTGTCGAAAGTACAAGGTGACCTGTCTCGGCAGCGGTTACGGCAGCCTGAATAGTCTCGAAGTCACGCATCTCTCCTACGAGGATAACATCGGGGTCCTCACGGAGAGCGGCTCTGAGCGCGAGAGCGAAGTTCGGAACATCGTCGCCGACCTCTCTCTGATTTATCATACATCTCTTATGCTCGTGAACGTACTCGATCGGGTCCTCGACAGTGATAACGTGCGCGCTTCTGTTGAGGTTTACGAAGTCGATCATACCTGCGAGAGTCGTTGATTTACCCGAACCGGTAGGACCTGTTACGAGCACAAGACCTCTCGGACGCATTGCGAAATCTGCAAGGATAGGCGGCAGGAGAAGATCCTCGAGCGTAGGGATATCGTTACGGAGCAAACGGATAGCGATAGCGGTATTTCCTCTCTGGAAGTACACGTTTACACGGTGACGATAGCCGCTTCTCGTAGTGAACGAGAAGTCGGTATCCTTATGCTGAGCGATGCTCTTTGCCTGAGCCTCGTTAGTCATCTGATTGACGATAGAGAGAATTTCCTCCTCGTCCATTTCGGGGTACTGCGAACGCATTGTTCTGAGCGTACCGTTAAGACGTACAACTGGTGCGATGCCGTTTGTAAAATGAAGGTCGGAACAGCCGAGCAGACGAACTTCATCAAGTATTCTGTTGATTTCAATAGCCATTGTAAATTCCTCCTGAGATTATACTGTGTAGGTAGCCTTAACAAGCTCTTCAATGGATGTTTCACCGCACTGAACAAGCTCAGAAGCGTTGTCACGGAGAAGCTTTGTGCCGTTAGCTCTTGCAGCCTCCTCGATCTCCTCCTTGCTTCCGTTTCTTGCAATAATAGTAGATACGTTTGAGGTACAGTGGATGATCTCGTGGATAGCGGTTCTTCCTCTGTAGCCTGTGTTATTGCACTCGGGACAGCCGCAGGGATCGTAGATCTGGATAGAGTGGTCGATGCCCATGAGCTTGTTTTCCTCATCTGTGGAGAGTCTGGGAGTCTTACACTTCGGGCAGAGAACCTTTACAAGTCGCTGAGCGATAACGCCGATGAGTGAAGTAGCAACCATGTAAGCGGCTACGCCCATATCAACGAGACGGACAACGGTGGAAGCGGCGTCGTTTGTATGGAGTGTTGAAAGAACAAGGTGTCCTGTGATAGCGGCTCTGATACCGATATCGGCGGTCTCGGCATCACGCATCTCACCGATCATTACGATATCCGGGTCCTGACGGAGGATAGAACGGAGAGCGGCTGCGAATGTCATACCTGCCTTGGTATTTACCTGTACCTGATTGATACCGTCGATAGCCTTCTCGACAGGGTCTTCAACGGTGATAACATTTACGTTAGGCTTTGCAAGCTCACCGAGAGCTGCGTAAAGAGTTGTTGTTTTACCTGAACCGGTAGGTCCTGTTACGAGGATAACTCCGTGAGGACAACGGATCATCGACTCGAAAAGCTCGTAGTTATGGTCGCTCATACCGAGGTCGGTGATCTTTCTAAGAGCGATCTGACCTGTGGAGAGAATTCGGATAACGATCTTTTCACCGTGAACGGTAGGAAGTGAGGATACACGGACATCAAGAGTCGTTCCGTCAACCACCTGAGTGAAACGTCCGTCCTGAGGGATTCTCTTCTCAGCGATATTCATGCCGCTGATGAGCTTGAGACGTGTTGTAAGAGCGCTGTGTACTGCACTCGAGATGTTCATAAGCTCTACGAGGTCGCCGTTTACACGGATACGGATCCTTGTGTATGTCTTGAAAGGCTCGATATGAATATCGGTAGCGTCTGCTCTGAAGGAGTTTTCGATAATGGTCGTAGCGAGCTTAACGATAGGAGCGCTCTCAACTCTGTCCTTGGAGTCAGCGTCCTCCTGCGACATTTCGCCGAGGTCATTGTACTGTGAAACGCCCTCAAGAACGCTGTCAACGTTCTGCATCGAGTAGCACTTACCGATAGCCTTATTGATAGCAGACTTGGTTGCAAGCACAGGAACGGTATCCATACCTGTGGAAACCTTGATGTCCTCGAGGATGATGAAGTTTACAGGATCGTCGGTAGCGACAGTGAGACGCTTACCCTGAATATTGATAGCAATGATGGTATGCTTTCTTGCAAGCGCTTCGGGAACCTTCTGGACTGCTTCGGTGTTGATCTCAACGTTGTCGAGGTCAACATACTTGACCATAAGCTTGCCTGCGAGAGCCTGAGCGAATTTCACTTCAGACATGATACCCAGTTCAACGATCACTTCACCGAAGCGCTTTGAACCGTTTGCTTCTCTCTGAGCTTCAAGAACCTTGCCCAGTTGCTCCTGACTAATCAGTCCCTGTTCAACTAAATAGTCACCAATTCTTTGATTTCTCATAACAAACCTCCGCTTTTTTTTTTTTTTTTTTTTT
>DHYN01000049.1:5758-5984 GCA_002414125.1 Ruminococcus sp. UBA5129
TCATGGTTTACGCCATAGTATTTCTTTTCGGCATCACAATAGGAAGCTTCCTGAACGTAGTCATCCTGCGAATACCTAAAGGGGAATCGCTTATTAAGCGTTCATCGCACTGCATGACCTGCGGAGCGAAGATACGCGCCTGTGATCTGATACCTGTATTCAGTTGGCTTTTTCTGAAAGGAAAATGCCACAGCTGCGGCGAGAAGATCTCACCGAGGTATCCGAT
>DHYN01000049.1:6005-21752 GCA_002414125.1 Ruminococcus sp. UBA5129
GGTGCTTGACATTAATCTTGAAGCCATAATAACCTGCGTTCTTATGTCTCTGCTCGTTGTTGTAGCTTTCATGGACTGGGATACTCTTGAGATCGACGAAAGGATACTTGCACTGATATTTGCGCTTGCGGTCCTGATGGCGATATTCTCGAAGAAGCTGACGATCACCGAAAGGATAATCGGAGCGTTCATTGTAAGCGTACCGTTCTTCATCATCGGAGAGGTAAGCCGCATCTTCATAAGAAAGCGTTTCGGCGAGGATTTCAGAGCTATAGAGCTTGGTGATACGCTACTCATGATAGTAGCAGGCGCATTCCTCGGAACACGAGCTGTTATCGTTTCAACATTTATTGGAATTATAGCAGCAGCCGTTGGCGGAGTGATCCACAAGAAATGTTCGGGCGAATCGAAATTCGCGTTCGGACCGTTCCTGTCAATCGGCATTGCAGCCGGCGCTTTGTGGGGCAATGAAATTGCTCAATGGTACATTAAATTAATTACCGTAAAACCTCAACAGTAAAAAATACAGGCATCNNACTGTTTTTTATGCTGATCGGTATTATACTTGCTTCGATCAGTTGATCTCGTCAGTGTAGTTGTACACGAAATAGATGTTCTTTTGGGGGTCGGCTGTAATCGGGTTACTGCTGCCAGCAGGAACAACAGAAGTACCGATCGTGAACGCCTTTGCCGCATCCTGAGCTCTGATATTTATCACGGGATTGTTAGAGGCATCCAGAGTCATTTTTCCATCCACCGTACCGCAGTATGGTCTCTGAACAATGTTTCCGGCTCTTCTGTTGATGTTCATCAGCGGAAGATTTATTACTGTAGCAGCCGCCGGCTTATCAAAAGGCGTATAGCTTATCGGATCGCCTTCATCATTCGTATTATAAACCAATGATGGAACTGTACCCTGTGTTTTTGAAGTAAGAACCGTTATTGAAAAATTGTACGAATTGATATCAAGCTCTTTTTCCTCATAATCGCTCTTGAATACAATACCCTCATCCACATTCATAAGATCAGTAGCGCCAAGCACATAACTGAAAGTATAGTGGCTGTCTGCTGCGTTAAAATACGCCTCATTTATAGCCTGCTTTGAAGCCGGGATCATATTGGTTTTGATCGGAATATATGAATCAAACGGAACCTCACGAAGAGTAATGTTACCGTTATGAGTAATATCGCCGTCAGCAATATTGTTGAGACATAATACTCTGATCTTGCCTGTTGTAGATACAATATTATTGCTGCTGTCATTTGATGTAGTTATCTTATTATCCTTATTATCAAGGACGATAAACGGCTCGGGATTAAGTTCGAGCATAGCTCCATTCTTAATGTATTGAGGATGATTTGTAACGTAGTCATCGTAGTCTTTTTCCCATTTTTCCTGCTCTTTCTCGGGCTCTGTACCCTCATAGCCCTCAAGCATATGAAGCACATATTCATCCTTTGTAAAGTAATTACGACCGTTAGGATTCTTAGATACACAGTTGCTGAAATAAGTCTTTCTGTAATTCTCGACCATTTCTGCAACCATAGCATCTTCCGAGGAGTAACCCTCCGTTACATAGTTTACAACATAAACATTAAGATTCTCAGCATACTTTACCGAACCCTCAACATAATCCTGAATGGTATTAACGTAAGAATTCGTTTTCTCGCTTACGGAAGCCTTGGTCATGATCTTTGAAACAGGATCGATCAGCGAGATCGCACCTGCCATGATCCCGGAGAAGATCGCGAGAACGATAATAAGCTCGATCAATGTGAAGCCCTTGAGGGTTTTCTTGTTATTTTCATTCATAATATCACCTCATCAAGACTTACGTAGTCGGCTCGGTAGGAGGTTGATTGTTTCCTACCTGAATGTACTGGAGGTTAAGACCGTTGTTATACGGACTGGTCTTTCCATTCATCTTATCGTCATATATCTCCTGAGTGCTGTACTTTATGCCTTCAACCACACCGTCAGCATATATGTTTTTGAATTCGATAGTGTTTCCAACAGTGCCGGTATTCGTTGAATTCGCAACAACATCGGATACATAGATCTTTGCATCGACACCATCGAACGGATTTGATCTCCATTCGGCGTCATTAATGTTGAAAGACTTGTGCGTTCTTTGAACGCCGTTTTCGTCGAAAATCTCACATACAAGCTTTGCAGATGTCTCAAAAGTTACCTTAGCTGTCCACGTAGCGCCGTCTTTTGCAAAAGTATCCACATATACGCCGCCCTCAGCAACAAATTTATTATCGGCATCCTTAAGCTTGTAGGTATCCTTATCGGTTGAGCTTGAATAACCCTTGATCTGGATGTTATCAGCAAGCGGAGTACCTGTGAGGTCCTTGGGATTTCCGCTCTGATCCACATAAGAATGAAGCTGATTTGCGGCATAGGGCGACTGTGTTGAAACCTTTTTCTTAAGATTTGTAGTAGCCTTTGTAAGGTTGTCGATCGTTGTGCCTGCCGTTACAAGAATAACGCCAAACACAGCAAATACTGCGATAGCTATTATGACCTCCATGAGTGTCATGCCTTTAAGAGTTTTCTTTTTCACAACACTCACCTCCTTAATACTGGTCATAATGGCTGATTATATAAGTACCTGCGGCTGTTTTGATATCACTCGATGATGAACTGCCGCTGCCCTCTTCACAGTAAGCCATTCGGAAGTTATTGCATGTCTTAGCCTCTTGAAGCAGAGCGCCTCCGATCCATGCATAAACCTGTGCATCTGTAGTTGTTGCGTAGGTACCGAGATACTTAGCCTTGACTTTGCCCTGAACAGCCATATCGAGAAAAGTGAACGGAAGCTTTGCAGTTCCGCTGAGCGTACAATCATTTGAACATTTAATAGTAGTTGCATCGACTCCGTACCATACTACATTGATCTTATCTGTATCATTAATAACAGCAACTTTATTTTGATCTATCTTACCGTCATCGCCCTTGACCTGATCGTATACAAACTTTGTAACTATAGTGCTCTGATTAAGATTAAGATCTCCGATAAGAGCGATCTTAACAGGATGATCCTGATCATTGATAGCAATTACAGTTCCGGCATCGAGAGTTGCATCCTCAAAAACGAGCCATACATCATCCGAAGCGGGTTCTACCTGAATCACCTTTTGTGAGTAAACACCTGTAAAGTATGTTGTACTTTTTACTGTTCCACCGGTATATCCTAAACCTCTGAGCTCTTCAAAAGTCTTACCGATCTTAGTTTCCATCTGATTCTGATTCTTCGGATAAATAGTTGTATCAAAGCCCTTGGGCTTGCCTGTGAGCTCATCGAGCTCGATATTAAGGCTCTCGCGGATCTCCTGGAGAGTCTTGACGATCTTGTACTGCTCATAACCCGGTTCTCCGAGAAGAGCTTCTTTCGTCTTAGAAACAGGATATATTTGAGTATATTCCGACGGACGAGCTGATAAATGTCTGACCGGAATGCCATTCAGTGTACCGCTACCGAATACTGTATCGGTTATTTCGATTTTATCAACAGCTACATCCTCGGGAACTATTGTTCCAGTAGCGTCTTTGTACACTGTTTGTTCGTATGTTTCGGCATCATTAGAAGCCAACTTTAATATTTTATTGTCACTTGAGAGGAATGCACCCGGCATCCAATCCTGACCGCCTGCTTCATCCCACGCTTCTTTAGTACATCTTGTTATAACTTCGGCTTGTGGAGTAAGCGGGACAGGTTGCTGCTCCACTGTATAACCATCTTTAATAGCATTGCCTGCATAAAAATGGTCGCAGTATATAGTGCCGCCTACCTCTTTTAGCTGATTTGCAGGCGGAAGACCTGTATTCGGATCAATTTTCCCAAAGTAGATACCTCCGCCAACAACTATATCGCCGTCAACTCTTACGCTGTCAACCCCGGAAGCGTCAATTATCAGATCCTTTTCAACTCTCACATTTCCATGGAGCTGAACTTGGTATAACTCCAACGAGCCACGAGTATATACATTACCGCCTTCTGTTTGTGGATTATTCGTCTTGTTTACCACTGAATAAGTCCAACCATAAAGCTCTTGATCTTTTGTTCCATTAATCTTATTTACAACATCATTTTTAAAGAGATATAAATCTGCCGATTTCCATTTCATAGCAGCATCTGAAAAATCAATTGATCCTGCGTAAATGTTGAATGGAGCTCCATTTCCATTTACTAACTCCATACCATTTGCGGAACCTCCGCCTTTGATTTCTCCCTCAACAAATAAATATGGAATATTGTTATGGTCAAAATCAGCAGCAGGAACATAATCTACGTTTATCAGTTTGGAGTTCTGCATAGTAAGATCACCCATAATTACAGTTCCGGCAGGGTTCTCGTTTTCTCCGTCCATTGCATGCTTTACATTGACAATCAATCCGTCACCGGATACGACCAGATTTCCATTAATGAAATTAAGATCGGAGTTAGTTACTGTTCCGTTATTCAGAGAATAGGTATCCGCAGCTTGAAGCGCGCCAACAACAAGCGCACCGGTATATGTGCCCTCTGTCAGATCGGCCTTATTACCTCCCGCAGTCTGAAGTCCCTTAAGAGGAGACGGCTTGATCTCGTTAGGACCTTTCTTCCTGATATAAAGGGAGACGGTCTTTTCTTCCTTGCCGACCTTGGCAGTTGCCGTCACCTTAACGGTCTGGAGATTTTCCCAACCGCTGCTTGTGTAATAGTAATTGGTGTCGCCCAGTTTTTCGACCTTGATTCGGTTATCCTCACTGGCTATGCTTCCGTCTGCTTGCTTAACATCGCAGACGAGCTTGCCCATGCCGGAACTGTCCATCTCGACATAGGGATAGATAGTTCCGGTAAGGTTAACTATAGCGCCTGCTACATCGGGGTTATGCGACATAGCTTCGGTAAAGCTTTCGATAGCTGCACGAGCCGTGTACTCAGCCTGTGAAGTGCAGTATGTCCTGTGAGCTCTCTTGTTTGCCGATGCGGCGAGCACAAGAGTTCCGGTAAGGAATATAATGAGAAGCGACATTACGCTGACAACAGTGAACAGAACCGAACCTTTAAGTTTGCTGTTCTTATTTGTTTTCATATTATTCTACCGCCTTTCGAGTTGATATTAGTCAACAACGGGCTCATCCATTTCGTATACGGAGTAGAAGCTTATTACGAATGTTACTTCAGACTTGTCAGCATCGGGACCGATATTTGCCGGGTCGTCCTCGCCGAAAGTATAATCATCAATAGCTACTGAGTCAATAAGTCCTGATACCTTGAGCTCCTTGATCTGATCCATGAATGCCCAGATGTTTTCCTTTGTACCCTTTGCTTTAAATCCATACTGGATAGTTTTGAGCTCTTCCTGAGTTCTTTCGCCGAGTGAATTTGAAGCGGCAAGCTGCTCATCCATTGCTGCCTGATAGTTGCCGTTAACGTCAGCGAGATCAAACATGCTTGTTGATACTACCTCAGGCTCAACGTAGTAATAGCCGAGGGTCTTTGTTGAAAGCGATCCGAGGTCTACGTTGATGACCTCAAGCTCACACTTGTCAATGATCGGCTGCATGTACTGGTCGAGCTTGTATGTTTTGTAAACGCCGTTCTCTTCTTCAAAGATATCGAACTTCATGAATTCAGCAGAAACCTTCTTGCTGTCCTCATATGTTTTCTGGATCTCATCCTGAAGAGGCTTGATCTCCTTGATCTTTGCCTCAAGCTCTTCCCATTCTGCCTTGGTCTTATTTAAAGCAGCCTCATCGTCTTTGCAGTCATTTATCTTAGGTCTGATAAGTCCGAAGATACCTGCAAGTACTATAATAAATGTAAGTAAGCCGATGAGTATCGTCTTATCTCTGCTGTTCATTTTCATGATTATTCAGCCTCCTTTTCTGCTTCAGGTGCATGATATGGGTCATTCTCTCCCTTGAGCTTTACAACGAGTGAGAACTTGACCTGCTTTTCGGCTGTGCCGCCGATAACAGTTCCGTCGGGTGCAGTGATTGAAACTGCTGTCTCCTCTGAAACTGTATAGTCTGTATATCCGACACCGACAAACATATCTTCCTTATTGAGGTTCTCAACGAACTTAGCAGGAAGCTTCTGGGTAGGCTCGTCAACAGCATCGCATTCTACTTCAAAAGTGATAAGACCTTCCGAATACTGAGGATCAATGATCTGATATTCATCAATGTGGAGCTCTTTGGCAGTCTCGGAAATAACATCCTCAAGCTTATCGTACTTTGAACCGAGGATAATAGGCTGTGACTTAAATGCATCGCTTGCATTGTTGATGCTGATGCTGTAAGCATTTACCTTATCTCTCATAACATAGAGACGATCTCTGAGCTTGAGCTGAGCTGCTGTCTTGGGATCGTCGATCTTAGCCTGATACTCCTCTGTCTCGTCAACGATGTTGTTGTCCTTCACGAGGAAGTAACCGTATGTACCGCCGACAGCGAGTGTGCAGACTGCGAGTACGATGAGTGCGATAACAGGACCGCCGCCGCCGCTCTGCTTAACTGCGTTCTTGATAGCAGTCATACCATCGGTCTCGAGGAGATTGATCTTCTCGATTTCCTTATTTCTCTTGAACATAGCGCCGATAGCGTTAGCGTACAGTGAGAATTCAAGGTTTTCGTGACCGTGGATCTGCGGAGGAACGTTGATAAGGCTTGTTGTGAGGTCGAGCTTTTCGAGCTCATCGGTAAGTCTTACATAGTCGTGAGTATCGCCGTAGAATACAACGTTCTCGATTATCTCGCCAGTATTGCGGCTCTTGTGGAACTGGAGCATACGGAAGATATTCTCGTTAACAGCCTCGAAAACGTAATCCGCGGAGTTACCGTAGTCGGTAGCGTCGATCGAAGCGAAACGTGAGAACGAAAGCTGTCCCTGCTCATAGAGGTTGAGTGAAATGAAGTTGTTGTCGATCTGAACAGCGAGGAGCGGCATCTTCGACTTGATCTTTGTATCGGCGAGAAGCACCTTTGTGATACAGTTACAGCCGATCATTACTGATTTGAGCGGGATGCCGAGCATCTTGAACACATCTCTGTAGCAGTTAACGATCTCATTGGGACAAGCTGTAGCGAGCACTTTGTAGAGCTGTTCATTGTTGTTGTCCTTGCCGTCAGCCTCGCCTACGATAATATAGGATACGCAGTAGGAATCGTCGAGGTTAAGCTCAGCCTGCATCTGCTGCTTAACAACCTTCTGCAATTCCTGATTCTTTACCTTGGTAACATTCATTTCCTTAAAAATAGTAAGGTTAGAGGAAATCGAAACGATAGCCTCTTTATCGGGCATCTTGTTCTTTTTAAGGATACCGTTGATAAGAGTTGCAACGTTTGGAACATCTTTAACGTGACCGTTTACTATGAGTTCTTCTTCAATGTTAAGGGTAGCAGCAGAACTGATCTTGATCTTTCCGTTGCTCTCGACTCCCTTAACGACGCGTATATTTCTATCGGTAATATCAAATGAAAGCATTTATCTTTCCACCTTTCCGTATTATTCGTTCTCGATACTCTCGAATGAGCCGTAGAGTGCGGGGTAAATACCACAAACAACCATAGCGATGATTACGCCCATGAAAATGACAAGTACAGGCTGAATCATACTTACAAGACGCTGTACTGCGGCATCTGATTCTTCCTCATAGTAATCCGAAGTTTTTTCAAGGATCGAATCAAGCGCGCCGGCTTCCTCGCCGACATAAATAACAGAACAGAACATCGGTTCAAACACTTCGGTTCTTGTTATTGCAGCCGAAAGAGTTTCACCCTGTTTAACTTCGTCAACAACGTCAAGGAATTTTTCATCAATATAAGAGTTTCCAAGAATTTTGGAGGCTCTTTCCAGACATTCTACCATAGGAATACCGCTTGAATAAAGCGATGAAAGAGTACGTGCAAAACGTCCGGTATAAATTTTTGTAATAAGCGGTCCGAAACCGGGTCCTTTAATTATCAATCTGTCGAACTTAAATCTTATGCTCGGCACTTTAAGAGCGTATCTGATACCAAAGAACAAGCCGACAACAATAGCGATCAAAAGGATATACTTTTCTCTGAAAAAATCGGATATAGCCGCCATTACCTTTGTAAGGAACGGCATCTTTGATTTGTCCTCAAACATATCAATGAAGGTCGGCATAATGAATGTAAAGAGGAAGATCACGACTACAACACACAGTACAAGGAGTATTATAGGATAAATCATAGCGCCCTTGATCGTATTTTTCAGCTTATTTTCCTTACTGTAATGATCCGACATTCGCTGCATGATAATGTCCAGCGAACCGCTGGCCTCACCGGCTCCGACCATTGAGATAAGAAAGTCGGGGAATGTACCGGCATGCATTTCAAGAGTTGATGAAAAAGATTCGCCCTTTTGGACGTTTTCGTAGATATCCTGCCAGATAGCTCTTGCTTTTTCGTTTTCCTGTTCTTTAACCAGAATGTCGATTGATTTTACAAGTGTAAGACCAGAAGTAAGCATCGCGCTGAGCTGTCTGCAGCAAAATGCAAGCTCCTTTGTCGAAAACTTGTACATTGTTTTTGAATCGCCTGAATCGCTTTCCCTGTAATCCTTAACATACAAGCCTTTTTCCTTAATCTTTTTCAGAAATTCCTGTTCGGTTTCGGCATTAATAATACCCTTAACTTGTTTGTTTCTGGCATCCTGAGCTACGTAGGAAAAACTCTTCATGAAACCACCTCCATAAAATATTGCTTAAAACGTCTCTGCAATCCCGGGGCGGGCTATGTATAAAAGAACTGCATTCTAAACGGGCTGTTCCCCTGCTGCAGCTTCTAAAAACAAATTCCTGAGAGCATTTAAGCTAAACGGTTCTCACTGCCTTAATAATAACAATTATAGCATTTTAAAAGTTACTTTTCAATCGCTTTTTTGACATAAATAATCAGCCGTTTTTTATTAATATTCACCAACTTTTATACAAACAGTAATATCAAACAGCTTAAACGGCAATTATTCTACAAAAATCAAATTTCAAGACAGCACAAGTTGCAGTATTTATCTCAGGATACTGCAGATTGTTAAACTTATACAAATATTATATCACACCTATTCAGAAAATGCAACATAAAAACGCATATTTTCTTAATTTTTTATAAAATTGTGAACTTCAGCAAATCGCTTAACTTAAATTTAGGCATTTTGACTGCTTAAAGCAACAGGAATCACAGCGGCGTATAATATATACTATTATAATATATAAGGCTTGTCCTAATAATTTGAAGCTGAAAAAGCAATGTTCATTTTTTAAAGTCTGTTTAAAATCTGTCCGTACCTGATTATGTACGGACAGATTCTCAAAAATCTTTATTTCAAAGAGATATTGTACAGTCTGAGCCACTTATCGAGTTGAATAAAGAAAGCAATGGTCTGCGGAAGATTCATAAGCTGACCGTACCACTGAACATGTTCTTCATGGCGAAGCAGCTTTTCAAGCTCGTCACGCTTAACAAGCTCCGTAAGCACGCTTCCTCCATCCGACGTTCTCTCTTTCAGTCTTTCAGTTACTGCCTCAAGAAATGCCGGATTATGAGTTTTTGGATATGGACTTTTCTTGCGCCAGAGTACTTCTTCACGCAGCCACTCTTTCATCGCTTCACGCAGCAGTCCCTTTTCCCGTCCCTGCCAGTCCTTATACTCCCACTTTACATTGTAAAGATACTCGGCAATACGGTAATCGCAGAACGGCACTCTTACCTCAAGACCGCTGTACATACTCATTCTGTCCTTGCGGTCAAGGAGGGTCTGCATGAACCATGTGAAATTGAGCTGAGTCATTTCGCGCATCCTGTACTCGAGAGCGCTGTCGGTCGGGAGCTTCATTGCGTAATCGGCAGTTTCCCGATAAGCCGAATGGATGTATTCCTCGGCGTCTATGCGTTCGGAGTAATAGTTGTTCAGGAAGCGCTTTCGATAAGCGGTGCTCTGTGCCCACGGGAATCCGTCTGTCATGCGGATATCCTTGTCTCTGAACCACGGATAGCCTCCGAACAGCTCGTCTGCACATTCACCCGAGAGCGCAACAGTGCCGTATTTCTTGATCTCGCGGCAGAATATGAGCAGTGATGCGTCCACATCAGCCATTCCTGGGAGACCTCTTGCTTCGGTGGCTTCATAAAGCGCAGGAACGAGCTGAGCTGTGTCAACGATAGTCCAGTGGTGGTTTGTACCGAGATAATCAGCCATACATCGGATGTATTCGGGATCGCTGTTGGGCTGGAAGTGACTTTTTTGGAAGTATTTGTCGTTGTCCTTGTAGTCAACCGAAAACGTATCGAGAATACGTCCCTGCTTTTTCATTTCCGAGGCTGCTACCGATGAGATGAGACTTGAGTCGAGTCCGCCCGACAGAAAGGTACACACGGGAACATCCGACACGAGCTGACGGCGTATCGAGTCGAGGAGAAGCTCGCGGACGTGTTCAACGGTCTGTTCAAAGGTCTCGTTCAGCTCGTAAGCGGTGAGCCGCCAATATTCGCGCAGGCTGAGTCCGTCGGCGTTGTAGAAGCCGCACCATCCGGGTTTCAGCTCCTCGATGCCCTTTATCACGCCGCAGCCTGGAGTCCGTCCGGGAGCTGTAAGAATAAGCTCGGCAGCCGATCTTTCGTCTATCTCATGCGGAACGGCAGGGTGTTCGAGCAGGACGGGTATCTCGGAAGCAAAGAGCAGACTGTTCTTGGTACGATAGTAGAAAAACGGCTTTACACCTATCCTGTCGCGTGCGAGAAAGACGCGGTGATGAGACTCGTCATAGACTGAGAACGCGAATATACCATTGAATCGGTCAACGCAAGCCTCTCCCCATTTGATGAAGCTTTTAAGTACGACCTCGGTATCGGATGAGGTGGAAAACTCAAATTCGTCGGATAGCTCCCTGCGAAGCTCATTTGTGTTGTAGAGCTCTCCGTTGTAGATGATCGTATAAGAGCAGCCGTCCGAAGTAAATGTCATAGGCTGACGACCGCCGTTGATGTCGATGACGGCAAGGCGCGTGTGGATAAGGGCTGCCTCGCGGAACAGAACGATTCCGCGCTGATCGGGACCTCGTCTCAGCATCGCACGCTGCATATTCTCATATACCTTCATGTCCTCACGCATATCCTCAATGAAGCTTACCGCTCCTGCAATTCCGCACATATATGTACTCCTTTCGATGTTGCTTATTATTGCTCCCAAAGATAAGAAACTGTCTTCACAAGAATCTTGCACATCAATATTATATGCACTTGCTAAAAGAAAGATACACGAACAAAAAAAAGGACGCCCATCTNNCTTGATTCTTTGGTTTTACTGCTTATCGGTCTCAACGATCCCCTTGAGACCTGCTGCGAGACCTGCAAGACCCTGTATCTCGCTTGGAATAATGATCTTGGTAGCCTTTCCGTCGGCAGCTTTAGCGAAGGATTCAAGAGCCTTGAGCTGGATGACCTTCTCGTTGGGAGCTGCGTTATTGAGCTTTACTAAGCTGTCAGCAAGAGCCTGCTGTACAAGCTCGATAGCCTGAGCCTCACCGGTAGCCTCGAGCACTTTCTGCTCACGAACGGCATCAGCACGGAGGATAAGAGCCTGCTTTTCAGCCTCTGCCTCGAGGATCTGAGCTTCCTTTTTAGCCTGAGCGCGGAGGATCTGTGATTCCTTTTCGCCCTCTGCAACGAGGATCTGTGACTTCTTGTCACCCTCTGCCTGGAGGATCTTCTCACGGCGCTCACGCTCAGCCTTCATCTGCTTCTCCATAGCGTCCTGTATCTCACGCGGAGGGAGGATGTTCTTGAGCTCAACGCGGTTCACCTTGATACCCCAACGATCGGTAGCCTGGTCGAGGATAGAAGTGATCTTTGTGTTGATAACGTCTCTTGAAGTAAGAGTAGCATCGAGCTCCAGCTCACCGATGATATTACGGAGCGTGGTAGCCGAGAGGTTCTCGATAGCGGCGAGCGGTCTCTCAACGCCGTAAACGTACTGCTTAGCATCAGTGATCTGATAGAACACAACGGTATCTATCTGCATAGTAACGTTATCCTTTGTGATAACGGGCTGAGGCTTGAAGTCAACGACCTTTTCCTTGAGCGAGACCTTACCTGCGATCCTGTCGAAGAAAGGGAAGAGGAAGTGAACGCCTGTTTGCCATTCGCACTTGAAAGTACCGAGGTGTTCGACAACAAAAACATGAGCCTGCGGAACGATCCTGATACCCTTTATTATGATGAAAATTAAAATGATAGCTATTGCGGGAATTATATATTCCATAAAATTTACCTCCTGATTTTCAATGAAGCTGCGATGAATGTCAGTTTACAGAAGCCATCTCTTTCGGAGTCACCATCAGCTTTGCGCCCTGCACAGCCGTGACCGAAACAACACTTCCCTTTGGAATTATCTGAGAAGAGATCTGAGGAAGAGCGCACCAGTCGATACCGTTGAGCGTGACGCGTCCCGTACCGAGGGCGGTATTGATCTCCTCAATAACTGTAGCGCTTTTGCCGATCTCAAGCTCACAATTCGTATGCGGAACGGCTTTGCCCATGCGTTTTTTCAGCATAGGGATCGAGAGAAGCAGAGAGAGCACCGAGATCACGATAAATACCGTGAGCTGGAAAAGCAGCGAAAAGTCCGTAAAATACGCAATCAAAAGCGATACCAGCGCACCTGCTGCAAGCCATATCGAAACGAGCTGTGTTGTTGAGATCTCCGCGATCACAAACATAACAAAAGCGACTGCCCAGAACATAACATCCATTGAAAGTCCCCCTTTCTACAAATAGTAGTAGTTTATCCCTACGATCATATTTTAACATAAAATCGGTGCGATTTCAAGTGCTTTTTTATGATTTTCACAAATCCAACATGATTTTTTGCTAAGTGCTGAGATTTTGTGCTGAAGAATGATATGTTTTTTACAAAACTGTCGTTAAATTTTTGAACTTAGATTCGTCTAATTCACGGTATACCGTTATTTCAGCCGTTTCGTCAAGCAGTGCCGAGACGGTCTCGGGAGAGGCTATCAAGGCGAGCTTCTTTTGCTTTGTAAGCTGCTTGATGCGCCATTCGAGCCTTAGCGCCGTGCTTTTGTCGGGTACAGTCCAGACTGCCTCGACCGACCTTGCTCTATGTGCGCGAGTGAATTTCGCGCATTTTTCCGAGCGGGTGAAGTGTTCCGAGAGACGTTTTTCGATGTCCGCAGCGATGCCCGTGTAGAGCAGGTCGCCTTTACATCCGATCATGTAGACGAAGTACATTACTTTTGCTTGATACGGAAGCTGCTGTTGCGTATCTTTGTTATGTCAGCGCCCTTTGGACGTCGATCTGCGGATTTTTTTCTCGGTCTGTCCTTTTGTGACGGCTTCTTTTCCGAACCCTCGTCAAGGCGCATCGTCAGCGAGATCCTACCCTTTTTAACGTCAACGTCAAGGACTCTTACCTTAACGATCTCGCCGACCTGAACTGCTTCGAGCGGATGCTTGATGAAGCGGTTGCCGAGCTGAGATATGTGTACGAGACCGTCCTCGTGAACTCCGATGTCAACAAATGCGCCGAAGTCGATTACGTTTCTTACAGTTCCCACAAGCTCCATGCCGGGTTTGAGATCCTTGATCTCCATGACATCGCCGCTTCTGAGGAGCGGAGGCGGAAGCTCATCACGCAGGTCACGTCCGGGCTTGCTTAGCTCTCCGATGATGTCGCTTAGCGTGGGAACGCCTATGTCGAGCGAGCCGCTGATCTTTTCGAGACCTATTTCCTCGGTCTTTTCGGCGATTCCCTTTGCACCGCCGTTTGAGATGTCGGCAAGCGTGAATCCGCATTCGCTGAGGAGCGATGAAGCCGCTTCATAGCTCTCGGGATGAACGGCAGTGTTGTCGAGCGGATTAACTCCGTCACGCACTCTCAGGAAGCCTGCACACTGCTCATAAGCCTTTTTGCCGAGCTTAGCCACCTTGAGAAGCTGCTTTCTGTCAGTGAATCTTCCGTTCTCCTCGCGGTATGCAACGATATTTTTCGCAACAGACGAATTGATTCCCGAAACGTAAGACAGGAGCGAATGAGAAGCCGTATTCAGGTCAACGCCGACAGAGTTAACGCAGTCCTCAACAACGCCCGAGAGCGTATCATTCATGCGGTTCTGCGGCATATCATGCTGATACTGACCGACACCTATTGCCTTGGGTTCTATCTTTACGAGCTCGGCAAGCGGATCCTGAAGTCGACGTGCGATCGAGACAGCGCTTCTGAGCGAAACATCGTAGTCGGGGAACTCCTCAGCAGCGAGCTTTGAAGCCGAATATACCGAAGCGCCTGCCTCGCTTACGACCATGTAGCTGACCTTTTGCGGTATTTCCTTGATAAGGTCAGCAACGAAAGCTTCCGTCTCACGGGAAGCAGTGCCGTTTCCTATAGAGATAGTCGTTACGTTGTGCTTGGCGATGAGCGACTTAA
The DNA here is from genome assembly GCA_002414125.1 of Ruminococcus sp. UBA5129. Lineage (GTDB taxonomy): Bacteria > Bacillota > Clostridia > Oscillospirales > Ruminococcaceae > Ruminococcus. Next base: position 20,468 of record DHYN01000049.1, read on the forward strand.
TTGTACGCTTGGAAGCTTCCATATTGGTTTTTGGACCTGGAGTACAGTATACGATCCCTGTGTCGAGCACCTTTCCGGTCGCATCAATGACAGCGACCTTACAGCCGGTCCTGTAGCCGGGGTCGAGACCGAGGATAATGCTGTTTTTAAGAGGAGACTGCATGAGTATCTGACGAAGATTTGCCGCAAACACTTTGATAGCCTGTTCAGCAGCATTTGCAGACAGGTCGGAGCGGATCTCACGTTCGATCGACGGGAAGATAAGTCTCTTGTAGCTGTCCTCCGCAGCGGCTTTTACGAGTTCGCCGCAGGCATTATCGGCAGTGACAAAGCGTTTGGTGATGAGTCCGCATGCGCTTGCTTCATCGAGCTCGAGGGAAACCTTGAGGAAGCCCTCCTTTTCGCCGCGGTCGAGTGCGAGGATGCGGTGGTGAGCGATCTTCTCGATCGGCTCTGAATACTCATAGTAGTTGGTGTAAACGCTTTCAGCCGTCTCATCGGAAGCCTTTGATGTGAGCTTGCCGTTTTTCACAGCGAGCTCACGCAGTCTCTTTCTGATCTCTGCGTTATCGGAAATGTCCTCGGCGATAATATCCATAGCGCCCTGAATGGCAGTCTGAGCATCGGGAACCTTTTCGCCGATAAAATGCTGAACCTCGTTTTCGGGAACAGTCGAGCCGTCCTGAGCAATGATAAGCTCTGCAAGAGGCTCGAGTCCGTTCTCGCGTGCGATCCCTGCACGGGTACGTCTTTTCGGCTTGAAAGGACGGTAGATGTCCTCTACCTCAACGAGTGTTTTTGCCGCGCTGATAGCAGCTTCGATCTCGGGGGTCATTTTTTCCTGATCGGTGATCGCAGAGGTGATCTCAGCCTTTCGTTTCTCGAGATTGCGGAGGTACATGAGTCTGTCATACAGCTCACGGAGTATCTGGTCGTCGAGCGAGCCTGTGAGCTCCTTTCGATAACGTGCGATGAAAGGGATCGTCTTGTCATCGTCGATGAGTGCAACGGTGTTGTCAACCTGTTCCTGACGAAGTCCGAATTCCTGTGCCAAAGTTTTATTGATGTCCATATAATAATCCTTTCTGTAATATTTATCGGGGATATTACTATTATATCACTTTTTTCGATTAAAATCAAGTACAGATGAATTCAAAACACGGAAGTAGTTTTTATTATTATGCAATATCGGGACGATTATCGGAGACTTCGTTCTCGAATTTTCTGTCAAGAGATAAATTCGTTGCCGTTCCTCCAAAATTGCCTTTATCCCCTTAAAAGGGGA
>DHYN01000049.1:21797-25428 GCA_002414125.1 Ruminococcus sp. UBA5129
AGAGCCTCCCGATACCGTCTCAATATAGAATAAATAATAGTTACTACAGTTTCCGTGCGGCGCTGCATCAGATCTTGGTAAATCTTCTTACATCTCCTGCCTTGCCGACGAACATGGACTTTGGACGTGCCCAGATCTCGCCGTCGCCGTAGAGCGCCTTGTAAACAACGAGCTCCTCGAGTGTTTCGCTGTGACGTGCGAGAGCGATGATCTCGTATTCGCCGCCCTTGAAGTGGCGGTACTTAGCGCCGATAACGATTTCGGTCTCTCTGTCCTCAACGGGAGCTTCAACAGTTTCGGGTTCGTGGTTCACGATGTCGTCGGACACTATTATCATTGACGAGAATGGAGGCATTTTGATATACGCGTTGCCGTTTTCGACCTGAAGCTGACGTGAGCCGATCACGTCCACGAGATTGGGGAGGTGAGTGCCGAAGCTGAGGTCGAATTCACTGTCGCTGAGATTGAGAGCGACATAAATTATCTGACCGCCCTGCTCCTTGCTGAAGAGTATCTGCTGATTGCGGATGATTATTGTGTGGTAATCGCCCGTGCGGAGAGCGGGATATGCTCGGTAGATGCGTCCGAGCTTTACGATATGGCGGTAAAGGGATGTGTTCTCACGCTCCATATCGGGAAGGTGGAGACAGGGACGGAGGTTGTCGTCGGAATTGTTTTCCTTGCGGCCCTGAATGCCGTATTCGCTTCCGTAATAGATAGAGGGGATACCGGGCATTGAATAGAGCATCGTGTAGATGAGCGGCAGATAAGCCTGATTCGACACAGTGCTTGCAAGACGGTTGACATCATGGTTATCTACGAACGTGTAGAGGTCGATGCCTTTATATATTCCGTAGCTGCCCGACTGACGGTTGATCGAGTAGTCGATCTCGAAGTAGTTCTTGTCGTTGTGTGATGAGTAGAGACCCTTGTAGCACTCGTAATTAGTAACGCTGTCGAGCATTTCGGGGTTAGCCCAGCGGTTGTAGTCGCCGTGGATGATCTCGCCCATGAGCCAGAAATCGGGGTTTTTTCCCTTGCAGAAGCTTCTTATCCTCTTGAAGAAGTCGAAGTCGATGCAGTCTGCCGCATCGAAGCGGATACCGTCGATCTTGAATTCCTCGATCCAGTAGTTTACGGCGTCAATGAGGTGATCGCAAACGCCGGGGTTGCGCAGATTGAGCTTTACGAGGTTATAGTGACCGTTCCAGCCCTCGTACCAGAAGTTGTCTCCGCACGGGCTCGGACCTCCGAAGTTGAGGTTCTGGAACCAGTCACAGTAGCCAGATCCCTGTCCCTTTTCCTGAATGTCAACGAACTGTGGGAATTTTCTTCCGACATGGTTGAATACACCGTCGAGGATAACTTTGATACCGTTAGCGTGGAGGGTATCGCAGATACGTCTGAAAGAGTTGTTATCACCGAGACGGCGGTCGATCGTTTTGTAGTCGGTCGTATCATAGCCGTGTTCAACGGATTCAAAGACAGGTCCGAAGTAAACGGCATCTACGTTCATTTCCTTGAAGTGGTCTATCCAGTCGAGTACCTTGTCGAGTCGGTAAACGACCNNGACCTCACCGCCGTCATTGAACTTTGGCGCTCCGCAGAAACCGAGGGGATAGATGTGATATACTATAGCGTTTTCATACCATTTCATTTAAAAAACTCCTTTATGCTGATAGACTCATTTAGAGCCTTCAAGATAATATGTGGCTTCCATATCTGCTACGCTGAGAGCGAAAGCGAGCGGATACATCTCGAAAGCGCGTCCGACCGAATTTTTGTCATCGGTATTCGAAAAGCCCATGTGGTAGCGTATCGCGAACGCTTCCTCGCGCGAAAGCCTGCCGTCTCCGAAGAGAAAGCCCGAGATGATGTATACGGATTTTTCACCGTGACCGTAAGGCATTTTGTCATCAATCGTATAATAGGGAACCTCTTTCCAGATGTCTCTGCCGCGTCCGTCCTTTTCACCTGTTTTGACATTTTTCTTGTCGGTTTTGTAGAAGTTGACCTTGCAGAGATCGTGGAGCAGTGAAACAATAGCGATCGTCTCTTCCGAATAATCCATGCCGTAGACATCTTTTGTTCGTGCACGGGAGAGGTAGTCCTTGAGGCAGTGATAGACGTTTACACTGTGTTCAACAAGACCGCCTTCGTGAGAGCCGTGAAAACGAGCACTGCTCGGTGCGGTGAAGAAGTCGCATTTGTTTTCAAGGTAATCCAGAAGCTTATCAGATCCGGGACGCTTGATATTTTCCCTGTAGAGCTTGATGAATTCTTCCTTTGCAGTCATTATGCACCTCCGATTAAAAAATTACTCTTATAGTATATCATATTTTTGATCGTATTTCAATAGAATACAAAGTTTGTTTACAAATAGACGTGTACCGCACAAGCTTTGTTTAATTATCCGAGAAGACCTCTTCCTCGAGAATTTTTCTGTTGGCATCGAAATCAACTCTGAGGACGGAGCCTGCGCTTGTGCTCTCGCCGCTGTATGTCTTTTCGGCAGGGAGTCTTAGCTGCTTTATATCATCGCCGATGAGGAACGGGAGCTTGAGCGAGAGGAGGTATAGCTCTTTTTTCGTCATATTTGTCGTTATCTGCGGAACAGCCGTATCGGCGATCGCCCTTATGCCTTTGATACCGGACGATTTGAGCTTGCCTGCGATCTCGGTAAGTACGGTTCTCTGACGTTGAGTGCGCTCGAAATCGGCATTGCCGATATGGCGGATCCTTGCGTAGGAGAGCGCTTGTTTGCCGCTGAGGTGTAGTTTTCCTCCGGAGCTGAGAAGATCCGAATCGACCGCATCGCCCATGAGCCGGTTGACCTCAGCTTGTAGGATCACATTTATCTCGCCTGCCTCGGCATCGGAGACATCGAGGTCTATACCGCCGACCGCGTCAACGATAGCTGCGAACGAGTTGAAATTGACCGATATATAGTCCTCAACACGCACGTCGAAATTGCGCTCGATCGTTTCCATGAGCAGGTCGATGCCGCCGTAGGAGTAGGCGTTTGTGAGCTTATCCATACCGTGTCCGGGGACTTCCACATACGAATCGCGCATGATCGAGGTGAGGGTGATCTCATCGGTCTTGCTGTTCATCGAAAGGAGTATCATTGTATCTGATCTGCCGCGTTCATCGGCAGATCTTCCGTCCGTTCCCACAAGCAGGATGCTGCGGACGTAGCTTTCCGAGAGCGCGTTTGACGAGTGGCTGAAGGGGACTGACTCGACATAGTTTATCTTCTTGATGACCGACATTGCAAAGAACGAATATGCGCCGAAAATGAGAGCTGCAATGATGAGGAGCGTTATCAGGAGCTTCACGATAAACGGCATTTTCCTGCGTTTTTTACGCTTTTTCTGAGCAGTATGCTTTGGCTCGGGAGAAGCCTTTTTCCTCTGCGGCTGCCCCNNCGGAGGGCGTTGACTCTGCCTCTGAGGAGGCGGAAGCTGTTGATTTTGTCCGTGATTACGGTTCGGAGCAGACGGTCGCGGAGATTGCTGAGCGTTAGACTGAGTGTGCGGACGGCGGTTTATCGGGCTTGACGAGTCATAGTAGCTGTCACGCGACACAGGCTCTCTCAGGCGTGCATTGCCGTACTGACCCTGCTGAGGGC
>DHYN01000049.1:25536-25678 GCA_002414125.1 Ruminococcus sp. UBA5129
TACTGACCCTGCTGAGGGCGAAAATTCGGATTTCCGTACTGCGGAGCGTTCGTTTGAGGACGGCTGAACTCTGCGGTATCGAGATCGTCGGATGGGGATGCGAAAAACTGAGTATCTTCGTTGTCTGTGTTTCGGAAATTGT
>DHYN01000049.1:25716-29110 GCA_002414125.1 Ruminococcus sp. UBA5129
CCGCAGCCGAATAATGTTAAGGCGACATCGTAAAAAGTTAAAGTTTTTTTATGCTTACTGCTATTGCAGTAAGTGCGGTACAGAATAGGTTGTAGAGCAGGATCGCCGTTGCCGATGAGTAGACGTAATCAAAGGATTTTGACACTATCAGCATCAAGCACAGACTGAATCCGAGCAGAATCGAGACTGTCTGGAAAATGAGTCCGATTATCGTTGACGAGTGAACTATCTTTGTACCGATGATGAGCTGTGCAAGCGATGAGAATTTGCCCGTGCACGCCATTGACGAGCTAAGGCGGACTACCTTGCTCGATTCCTCGTCGAAGTCGTTGTGGAGCTTTTTGGGAAGTATGCGCATCATTTCCTCTGGTATACCGAAAAGCGCCGAGAGACGGCGGAGTGATATGCACGAATCCACGCTCTTGATAATAACACAGATCTTGTTCTTGTAAAGGCGTTTGAGCCATGTTTTGACTTCTCGGTTCGCTTCAAGTTCAACGATGAACATAGCGGCAATATTGCCTGAGATCGAGAGATAGAGAGCTTCCTGAGTATCGGATGTAAGCTCGGCTTCCTTTGTCTTGGTCGGAATTCCCTCGATATTGTGGCTCGTCATCAGCTCGCGGCTGCCGAAGAGGACTCGCTTATTGTTGATCCAGCCGCACAGACCGAGCGATTCCTCATAGGAGAAATTCTCGATCTTGTAGAGCATATCCTCCTTGCCCGAGATGACGTCCTTAAAGATATTCTGCATTATGCTGTCGGCGTGGTGGGTGAGGCTTGCCGCCNNAGGAGCGCCTCGTCTATCTTTGTGTTCGAGAAAACCTTTATCCCGCTGAGCTTTATTGAATCTGACGGAAAGAGCTTATCTGCGCTTACAAGGATCGAATTCGTGTCGTAGAAGTCGTCAACGCTTTGATATCCGAGCATAACGCCGTGATTATTGAGTGTCTTATGCGAAGCATTTTCCAGCGGAATATTTGAAACGAGCGGCATAGCGATGCACGAAGCCGCTGCAATGAGCATTGTGAATATCGAGAAACCGAACGAGACCGCATCGCCGCCGATGAGCGTTCCTTTGCGCGCGTAGGTGAAGAACAGCGCCATTGCAGCTGAGAAGATAAGGCACAGCGGAGAGGCTTTTTTGCAGTATTTGTCGGTCATATCCGATGAGTAGGTGTAGCGCAGGAAGTCGGTGAGAAAGTCGGTTTTCCGCATCGAAGCGAGTATCGGGAAGTCTCCGAGCGTACCTCGTGTGAGCAGCTCCGCGCGTTCCTCGTTGCGCACATACGTTATACCGTGGCGGTCGAAGCTCTTTGAGATGAATGTGAAGTTCCTTGCCGCTCGTTTGATTATGAGGAGCTTTCCGAGGGCGTTTACCCACAGTGCGGCAACTCCGACAGGCATATAAATATGTATCGAGATGCTGAGCATCTGCTCGGGAGCCTGCATTGCCGCAATGACAGCCGCGATGCACGAAACTGCCGTAACAGCCGTCATCGAGTCGCTGTCCGCATTGAACGTTACCAGCTTTTTTATGCCGTTGGTGATGACCGACAGCGAAGCCGCTGCGGATACAACTCCTATAAGCAGGTGGAGCAAGAGATATGTTTTAGGGTTGTTTTTGCTGAGCATGTCGATAACAGGTATATCGAACTGATTCGTCAAGGTGATATAAAGGCTCAGCAGTGTCATCATCGTAAGTATCACGACTCTTGCCGTGATAGAGCTTTTCAGCTCGTAAATATCACGTCCCACGTCCTCAACATCGCCGTAGTAATTGAAGTCGACGATCCGCTTTGTACGTTTGCTTTTTTTGCGTGCAGAGACGTATTCCTCGGTATCCTGAGTGATATGCACATCAAGCTCCGAAGCGTCAAAGCCGTTTGATTCACTGAGGTTTATGCTTGTCTTTTCGGCACGCGGAGCAGGAGTTGTCGGCTTTGAAGCCTCAACGGCGGCAGGCGAGGGAACTATATCGGTTATGTGCTTTCTTCCCTCGGGACTGTAAGCCTCGTCAAGGATCTCATCGCGCGAACGGCGGCGTTTTTTCACCTTTGGAGGGGTGTACATGTACTCGCCGTCGGGACGTTCCTTTGCGTACGTATAACTGAGACTGTCACGTCTGCGCTTTTTGCTTTTTTTGATATTTTCGATCTCTCTGGCACGTGTCGAATCGGTCATACGTCTTATTTTCGGTGTATGGTCGTTGTCGAAAGTACTGCGAACCTCGGCGCTGTCGTACTCGGCAGTCTTCTGAGCCTGAGAAGCGGCGCGGATCTCGTTCATAGCACCGGAGTTTACGAAAGAAACCTTAGACCGTGAAAGATCGGCAGGCTTAACGTCGTCCGCAGGGTTGGGTCGGCGGAGAGTACCGTCATTGAGCTTGGAGCTTACATGGCTGCGCAGGTTCGACTGAGCGGCTATGCTGTTTGCAGCTTCCTCCTCCCGAACATCGGGGAGATTCAGCTTTGCTGCCGAGCTCAGGAGCTTTTCGGTCTCGAGGCGGCTTTCAGGCTTATCCTTCGGGTCGGAACGCTCGGGGGAATATTCGTTCAGTATGTCCTCAAGGGACAGCTTTGTATCTGCCACTCTGTCACCTCCTAACGGTCTGCGATCCTGCGCTGACGCAGTGCTTCATACATGAAGATACCGGCCGCAACAGAGGCATTCAGTGAGGTGATCTTTCCCATCATTGGGAGCTTTATCATAAAGTCGCATTTCTTTGCGATGAGCTTGCTGATACCGAATCCCTCAGATCCGATAACGAGAGCGGCAGCGCCCGTAAGGTCTGTCTCGGAGTAGTCGCTTCCCGAGGCATCCGTACCATAGATCCATACGCCGTTTTCCTTGAGCATGTCGATGCACGCTGCGAGATTTGAGACTCTTGCAACGGGAACATAGCTTGCTGCTCCTGCTGAAGTCTTGAAAACGGTGGAATTCAGCGACGCGCTTCTTCTTTTGGGGATGATAATACCGTCCGCGCCCGATGTTTCGGCTGTACGGATGATCGCACCGAGATTATGGGGGTCCTCGATCTCATCACAGATAATGATGAACGGTTTGGTACCCTTATCGGCAGAAACCTGTAGGATGTCCTCAACGGTCGCGTACTCCGCGCACGCTCCGACTGCGGCAACGCCCTGATGAGAAGCGCCGTTCGCGAGCTGAGAGAGCTTCTTGTCCTGCGCTTCCTTTACAACAACGCCCTTTTCCTTGGCGAGCTTTTTTATGAGGTTCAGGCTTCCGCCCGAGCCGTTTATGTAGATCGTGTCGAGCTGTGCATCCGATTTCAAAGCCTCGATCACGGGATTCCTGCCGACTATGATGCTGTCGGCGGCATCTCTGCTATTATAGTTATCCATATCTTTACGACCGTTGAGGACATCCTACA
>DHYN01000031.1:0-2949 GCA_002414125.1 Ruminococcus sp. UBA5129
ACATTGCCGCACGCGTGGCAAAGCATTTGCCTTTTTAAATTTGTGCAATTTATATGTAAATTCTCTTATCATCTTAACAAAAGCTTTTCAATATTTTAACAATAAAATTCCGGTATTTCCTTGACGAGCAGGAAAATTTCTGATATAATAGTAAATTATAGTGAACTATTTTTATTGTAAAAATGTAGGAAAGGATGCTTTGAATGCTTGAACTTAAAGGCATAAAGAAGGTCTACCCCGCAGGCGGAGAATGTGTCCGCGCACTCAAGGGTATCGACCTCAAATTCCGCGAGAGCGAGTTTGTCTCGATCCTCGGACCCTCTGGATGCGGTAAGACTACGATGCTCAATATCATCGGAGGTCTCGACAAATACACTGAGGGCGATCTCATTATCAACGGAAGATCAACCAAGGAATTCAAGGACAGAGACTGGGACGCTTACAGAAACCACTCTATCGGCTTTGTTTTCCAGAGCTATAACCTGATCCCCCACCAGAGCGTGCTCCAGAACGTTGAGCTTGCACTTACGCTCTCGGGCGTTTCCAAGTCGGAACGCCGCGAACGCGCTAAAAAAGCTCTTCAGGAGGTGGGACTCGGCGACCAGATGAAGAAGCGTCCGAGCGAGATGTCGGGCGGTCAGATGCAGCGAGTTGCTATCGCCCGTGCCATCGTCAACGATCCCGATATAATCCTCGCTGACGAGCCGACAGGCGCTCTCGATACCGAGACGAGCGTTCAGGTAATGGAGATACTCAAGGAGATCTCGAAAAACCGTCTCATTATCATGGTAACTCATAACCCCGAGCTCGCCGAACAGTACTCCACCAGAATAATCAGAATGCTCGATGGCGAACTCAAGGACGACAGTAAGCCGCTCACCGAGGAGGAGATTGTCAAGGAACACGAATCCGAGGTCAAAAAGGCTGAAAACGAAAAGAGCAAGAAGAAGCCCTCAATGTCGTTCGCGACCTCATTCGGTCTTTCCCTCAAAAACCTCTTTACAAAGAAAGGCAGAACGACCCTCACCTCCTTTGCAGGAAGCATCGGTATCATCGGTATCGCCTTGATATACGCCGTTTCTCACGGTACTACGACCTACATCGACACGGTTCAGGAGGAGACGCTCTCCTCGTATCCGCTCACTCTCGAGGCTCAGCACATCGACATGGGCAGCCTCATGCAGAGCTTCGTAGGCGCAGGTCAGTCCACAGGCAGTCACGACAAGGATAAGGTCTACAAGACCACCGCTTTCTACGATATGATAAACTCGATCAACTCCCTTGAAACGCAGGAGAACGATCTCAAATCATTCAAGAAATACATCGAGGAGCGTGTCGCAGACGAGAATGACGAATCAGGTCTCCGCGATGCGGTAAACGGCATCCAGTATACATACGACCTCGATATGCTCATTTACACGAAAAATGTCGATGGCTCTATCATTCGCTCCGATACGCAGGAGGTCGTACACAGCATCCTCTCGGAATATCTGGGACAGGATGTAACAATGGGCAGCTCCACATTCAGCGGCGGTACTTCTACGCTCTCGTCTCTTATGAGCGGAAGCATGGGCATGGGCTCGGGCTCAGCAACATGGCAGGAGATCCTCCCCGGTGAGAACGGCGCACCGATCAGCGACCTCGTTAAGAGTCAGTACGATATGGTATACGGTTCGTGGCCGAATTCCTACGATGAAATATGCCTCGTCCTCAACGAAAACAACGAGCTTGACGATATGACCCTCTATGCACTCGGTCTTATCCACAAGGAAGACCTCCTAAAAATGATGGAAGCTGCATACAACGGCGGCGAACTTGAGGTCAAGGAGGAGTCGTGGACATATGAGGAGATATGCAATATGGAATTCGTGACTATCCTCAATTCCGACTGCTACACTCTCGATGAGACAACAGGCAACTACAGCGATCTCCGTGATACAGAAACAGGTCTGAGCTACCTCTACAACAACGGAACTCCGCTTAAGGTCACGGGTATCATCAGACCCTCCGAGGACTCCGTTTCGACAATGCTCCACAGCGCTATTTGCTATACGCACGCTCTCACCGAATATATCATCAATAATTCGTCCGACTCGGATGCTGTTAAGGCTCAGATCGACTCCCCCGACACCGATGTTATCACAGGTCTCCCGTTCAACAATTCCTCGGGAAACCTTTCGATAGAGGAAAAGGCTGCCGATTTCAGAAAGTACATCGGATTTGTAAATCCCTCCGAAAAGAGCAGGATCTACATCGAAATGATGAGCGTTCCCCCTCAGTCAGTCATTGACGAGGCTATCGCTCAGACAATGTCCACACCCCGCGCTCAGCTTGAGGAAATGGTAATGCAGTATCTTCAGGATGCTACGGGTATGGACGCTGATACCGTAAGCAGTTATATCAAGGCTCTTTCCGATGAAGAGTTCAACGAGATGATGGCAGGCTTCGTAACTGAGCAGACTAAGGCTGAATACGCCGCTCAGGTGGCTGAACAGATGGCGTCAATGACTCCTGCTCAGCTCGTGGCAGGCTTCGATGAAGCTATCAAGAACTGCACTGATGAAGAGGCTGCTTCCTATTACGACAACGTACTCAAGTTCTCCGAATCTAACTATGAGGATAACCTCAAGAAGCTCGGATGCATCGACCTTGAGAGTCCGTCAACTATAAACATATACGCTTCATCGTTCGCAAACAAAGATGTGATCGAGGATGCTATCGCCGACTACAACAAAACGGTCGATGAGCTTCAGGAGATCGAATATACCGACTATATCGGCATCATGATGAGCTCCGTTACAACGATAATAAACGCTATCACATATGTCCTCATCGCATTTGTAGCTATCTCGCTCATTGTTTCCTCTATCATGATCGGCGTTATTACGCTCATCTCGGTACAGGAGAGAACCAAGGAGATCGGTATCCTGAGAGCTATAGGCGCTTCCA
>DHYN01000031.1:3021-4369 GCA_002414125.1 Ruminococcus sp. UBA5129
CCCGATAAATCTCGTAATACACCTCGTTACAAATATCAACAATCTCAGCGCAAAGCTTCCGCTTTCAACTGCGGTCGTCCTCGTTTGCATCAGCATGCTCCTCACGCTCATCTCGGGTATTATCCCGTCAAAAAGCGCTGCTAAGAAGGATCCTGTTGTTGCTCTCAGAACGTGGAAGCGCCTATAGCTCTCAGNNNNGATCGCCGTTTTTGTTATTGTTAAAATACCGCACAATGATCGTTGTGCAGATGCGCAGTGCTGCCTTAAATCAACGATGCTCCCGATGAACCGTAAATACCCCTGTCAAGGCGAAGCCTGTCGCTGACGAGAGCTATAAATTCGGAGTTTGTAGGTTTACGGTCAGCAGTATTTACCGAGTAACCGAAAAGTTCATTAAGCTCTTCGGAGTTGCCTCTTGTCCATGCTATCTCGATCGCATGACGTATAGCACGCTCAACGCGTGTCGAGGTAGTGGAATGCTGTTTTGCGACCTCGGGATAGAGCTGTTTCGTAATACTGTCCATAAGCGAAACATCATCGACCGTATTAACGATTGCTGTTCTGAGATACTGATACCCCTTTACATGAGCAGGTATGCCGAGACGTCTTATTATCTCGGTAACGACCACTTCAAGACTTGCTTCCTCATTCGGACGCTTATTGTTAAGTATGGACTCGATCATCGAAGCTGCCGCATCGGGATCAACAGGCTTCAGGAAGAAATACGAAGCGCCGCATTCGACAAGCTGCTTTTCTATAAAGGCATTCTTCACAGGTATCGTTACAATAAACGACGGGAAGAATTCTTTTTCGCTCCGAAGCTTGTTCATTACAGCGATAGCATCGAGATTCGGCATCGAAAGATCGGTCAATACTACCTCCGGTCTGTCCCTAAGAATTGAACGATACAAAATATCGCCGTCTCTTTTGCGTGTGTAGGCGAATATCCCTCTCTGCTTCAATGCTCCTGCAATTTTGAATCCATGATCTAAAGTGTCATCTGCGATCAATACTCTGGCTTTTTCTGAAAACATATCGTAGTCTGCTCCTTTTTTATACGGTATTACGGCATTCAAAAGCGTACCAAAAATTGCCGAATACTATTATACCATATTTTATAATATATGCAATATCTCAGCCCGCAAAATACTGTCGAAGCAGGCGAAAATTCCGCAATATTCTATATTTTTCATATTTTGTTGCGATTTTTAGTCGAATTTCAGGAGATCAATATTAGAGTCATCATGTTCATTTATAGTTAAATGATAAATTTTTTCATTTGCTATTGACTTTTCATTCATAATGATGTATAATATTTAAAGTGATTTGCGAGTGTGCTGGAATAGGC
>DHYN01000073.1:0-136 GCA_002414125.1 Ruminococcus sp. UBA5129
GCCGTCAACAAAATCAACATATCTCGGACACTTGTGCTTAGCCATACGCTCGAGGCAGAAGTTCTTAATCTCATCCTCTGTAGCCGTCACACCATCCTGAAGAACGATACATGCCATAACCTCTTCACCGTAATCC
>DHYN01000073.1:278-12192 GCA_002414125.1 Ruminococcus sp. UBA5129
CGGTATGGAGCCAGCCGTCGGAGTCGATTGCAGCGGATGTAGCCTCGGGCATCTTGTAGTAGCCCTTCATGATATTATAACCGCGCGCAACGAACTCTCCGTCAACGTCATCGGGAACCTCCTGATTCGTCTCGGGATCAACGATACGGCACTCCACACCGAAGATAGGTCCGCCTACGGTATTTACACGCTGCTCGATAGAATCGGTGGTCTTGCTCATGGTTGTAGCAGGAGAAGCCTCGGTCTGACCGTATGTAATACAAATCTCAGTCATATTCATCTTCTCGATGACCTCTTCCATTGTCTTGATCGGACAAGGCGAGCCTGCCATGATACCTGTTCTCATGTACGAGAAATCTGTCTTGGGGAAGTCCTCGTGACCGAGCATAGCGATAAACATTGTCGGTACACCGTGGAACGCTGTGATCTTCTCCTTATTGATACACGCAAGACTCTTTCTCGGAGAGAATCTTGTGATAGGGGACATCGTTGTTCCGTGAGTTACGGAAGCGGTCATAGCGAGAACCATTCCGAAGCAGTGGAACATAGGAACCTGTATCATCATTCTGTCTGCGGTAGAAAGATCCATGCAATCGCCGATAGCCTTACCATTGTTTACGACATTGTAGTGAGTGAGCATTACGCCTTTGGGGAAGCCTGTAGTACCCGAGGTATACTGCATATTGCAGACATCGTGGATATTAATAGTCTTTCTGATCTTCTCGACTTCGCTATAGGGAACGTTCTTCGAGAGTGCAACAGCCTGCTCCCAAGTGTAGCAGCCCTTGTTCTCCGAGTCGACGGTGATTACATTCTTGAGGAACGGAAGCTTTGCGGATTCAAGGTGACCGGGCTCGCATGTCTCAAGCTCGGGACAAAGCTCCTTGATTATGTCAACGTAGCTGATGTTCTTGATGCCGTCTATCATGACGAGGGTATTGGTATCGGACTGTCTGAGAAGATACTCAGCCTCGTGGATACGGTACTCGGTATTCACGGTAACGAGAACAGCTCCGATCTTTGTAGTAGCCCAAAATGTGATGTACCACTGAGGAACATTGGTAGCCCAGATAGCAACATGATCGCCCTTCTTTACGCCCATTGCGAGAAGAGCGCGTGCGAAGTTGTCAACATCGTCTCTGAACTCGGGATAGGTTCTTGTATAATCCAGCTCGGTATATCGGAAAGCGTACTGGTTCGGGAACTCCTCACAGATACGGTCGAGCACATCGGGGAATGTATAGTTTATGATACGCTCCTTAGGCCACGGATAATTGCCGTCACCTCTGATGCTTGTCTGAAGCGGATGCTTGTGCTTGCTTTTGTAGGGTGACATATACTCTGCATACTGCGGTATAACTATACCTGCATCACTGAGGTTCTGAGACCATCTCTTTACCCACTCAAGAGTTATGTAGCCGTTGTAGTTGATAGTATCGAGCGCCTCGATCATCTCCTTTACAGGGATGTCACCGCTGCCCATGAGACGATACTCGACATTGCCGTCAGAAAGCATAACGCTGTCCTTGACGTGGATATACTTGATATATTCGCCGAGGTTAGAAACAGTTGTTTCGGGAGACTCATTCGCATAGCGGTAGGGGTGGTGCATATCCCAAAGAGCTGCCACCTTGCGGCTTGCAACGCTGTCAAGTACCTTTGCGAGACGATTTGTATCGCTGTAAACACCGTTTGTCTCAACAAGGAGAGTAACGTTGTACTGCTCTGCGATCGGAACGAGCTTCCTGAGTGAATCCACGATCTGTTCGTCGTCCACCTCTCCTTTTGGAGCGGGATCGAAATCTGCGAGGATCCTGATATATGAAACGCCGAGTTTTTCGGCAAGCTGAGCGTAGGCGGTGATCTCCTCCTCAACTTCGTTGAATTTATCTTTGTACTTGAGGCATACTCCCGAAGAAAGACAGGAGATTTCAATGCCGAGTGATTTTAGCTTAGCAATAGTGCCCGGGAGCTGTGCTTCGGTAAAAGGCTGAGCCTTGACTGAGAATATCTCATCGCCGAGGCCTCTGATCTCGATGCCGTTAAAGCCGAAATCCTTTGCCATTGAGTAGATATCCGACCATGACCAATCGGGACAGGCGAGAGTTGAAAAGCTAATTTTCAAAAAAATCATTCCTTTGCTTAAAAATTTCCCTCTATCATTATACCACAAATCAAGGTAATATGCAAGCATATTTTTTGCTTTTACAAAAAAAATTCATAAATATGCTTCTTACTATTTGAAAGCACTTGACATACGGCAGCAAAAATGATATAATTTTACTATGGAATCAGTATGTTTTGTGACATATCAACATAATTCTTCAGCACCGAAAGGATGTGCACAAGTCATGCCCGAACATGGTGTTTTTCCGAAAAATGATGAGGTCAGCCGACGAAACCGAATGCTGCAACGGTTTCAGTGGATAACTATCGCTGTAATTCTCATCATCGAACTGATAAACGGATGGATAATGCTGCTCTCCCACTCCGGTGATCCCCGTATTTTCGCAATGCACATCACTCTGACGATCTGCCTGGACACTGCTTTTATCCTCCTGTGCCGAGCAGCCGTAAAGGTGCTTCACATATCAGAAAGCAAAGCGAAATATCTCCACATAACTGCGGTAATCATGATGTGCTCCCTTGAGACGTTTCTGCACTGTCATCTCGCGTGCATACTTACTATTTACGCCGTACCGATAATTTTTTCTGTACTCTACGAGAACCGCTCGTTCATCAAGACGATCACGCTCCTGAGTCTTCTCGGTGTCACTCCTGCTATCATGAAACGTGTGTCGATGACTGAGACTGAGGATGATACGATCGCCGAAGCTGCAATATCCTACGGCATGATAATTATATTCGGCGTGATCGGCTGCTTTATCGTAGGTCAGCTCATACGACGCAGTACCGCTCTAAGCGAGGCTGTTCGCGCAGCTGAGACTGCCAACACCGCAAAGAGCGACTTTCTCGCAAATATGAGCCACGAGATACGAACCCCGATGAACGCTATCGTTGGAATGTGCGAGCTTATCCTCCGCGAAAACAACCTTAGCGACTATGCTAAGGAGTGCGGACGAAATATCCAGATCTCCGGCAGAAGCCTGCTCGGACTTATTAATGATATTCTCGATTTTTCCAAGATCGAATCTGGCAGATTCGATATAGTTGAGGATGAATTCAGCATCGCTTCACTCCTTAATGATGTGCTCAATATGGCTGTCACCCGTAAAGGAGACAAAAATCTTGAACTTATTGTTCATGCCGATACGAGCATCCCGGGAGTTCTCATCGGAGACGAAATACGCATCCGTCAGGTGATCGTTAATCTTGTCACTAATGCAATTAAATATACAGATGAGGGATGCGTCTCGATCCGCGTAAGCTGCACTCACCACGAGTACGGTATTAACCTCTCGGTCTCCGTTGCGGATACAGGAATAGGTATCACACCTGAAAACCTCGAAAAGCTCTTCTCAAGCTTCCGTCAGGTCGATACAAAGAAAAATCGTTCCGTCGAGGGCACAGGTCTCGGACTCGCCATCTCAAAAAGGCTCGTCAATCAGATGGGCGGTTTCATCAATGTTTCGAGCGAGTACGGCAAGGGTTCGGAATTCCGCTTTGTTGTGCCGCTCAAGGTCAAAAAAGATGTTCCGTTCATATCGGTCAAAGATCCGGAGAAGATTCATATCGCAGGCTATTTCGACAAGACTAAGTTCACGGCTTCTGTCGCTGCCGAGGCTTACGCAAACCTTATACAAGAGCTTTCCGATTCGCTCAAAGTCGATATTACACTCTGTAAATCAATGCATGAGCTTAAGAAAAACACACGAATATTCAAATATACACACATATTTACCGCGCGCGAGGAGTACCTGCAAAACAAGGCTTTCTTTGATTCAATGACCGGTAAATGCGAGGTCATACTCATTCAGAACCGCTCGGGTGCTGTCGAGCCCAAAGAAGGCATAAGATGCATTTACAAACCGTTCTACGTCCTTTCGGCAGCGGCGCTTTTAAACCACGAGCATATCGCTACAAATCAGGATAAGCGCGCTGTTTCGTCTGTTAAATTCGCCGCTCCTGATGCAAAGGTGCTTGTCGTTGACGACAACGAGATCAACCTGCGAGTCGCAGTCGGTCTTATGCGTCCGTATAGGATGCAGGTGTCCACCGCGTCAAGTGCAAAGGCTGCGGTAGCGATGCTCAAGACTCAGGACTTCGACATCGTTTTCATGGATCACATGATGCCTGAGATCGACGGAATAGAGGCTACAAAGCTCATCCGCGATATGGACGGAGATTACTTCAAAAAGCTCCCAATCATCGCACTCACCGCTAATGCCGTTAACGGTGCAAGGGAAATGTTCATCAACGAGGGCATGAACGATTTTGTTGCAAAACCCATTGAACTTACCGCCCTCGACAGAGCACTCAAGATCTGGCTGCCCCATGAGCTTATAACTACTCCGCAGGAAGCTGAGGCTATCGAGCGAACAAGACTTCCCGTCAAGGATACGGGTGAGCTGCTTCAGCCTGATAAAGGCATCTTCTATATAGGCGGCGACGAGTCCTCATACCGCGAAATACTCAGAATATATGTCCGCAAGGGCAAAAAGAATCTTGATTTTCTTCGTCGTCTGTGCAGCGAACGCTCGTGGAAAAACTACATTATAGAAGTCCACGCGCTTAAAAGCTCGTCTCTCACGATCGGTTCTCCGAAGCTCTCTGAATTTGCAAAAAAGCTTGAGCTTGCAGGCAAAGCCGGAAATTTCGATCTGATAGAAAAAGACAACGAAAAGTTTCTCATGCTCTACAGTAAAGTGATGGATGCCGCAAGAAAATATCTCTCCGAAAGCAGTGATGCTCCCGATCATGAAACGTCTTCACACGAGCAGCTCACCGAAATGAGAAGCGATGCGGCTCTGCTGCTTACCGAAGAAATAATCGCTGCATGCAGTTCGTTCGATAGTGACGAGATCGCGAAGCTTTGCCGCGAATTTATCGGCGCTTCGTACCGTGGTCTCGATCTCGGAATGCTGTTCGATGATGTTCGCGCTTTGGCTGAGGACTTTGAATACGATGAGGCATCCGAACGAGCAGGTTTTATCGCAGAAGAGCTTCGCAGACTGGAGGCAGACATATGATCGAAAAAAGGATCGGCATCATTACTGACTGCGTATGTGACCTGCCTAAAAGCATGCTCGACGAACGCGGCATCGAAATGCTCTATTTCCTCATAAAAACGGACAGCGGAGTCTTTACCGACACCGATGAGATCACTGCGGAAAACCTGCTGAGCTATATTGACGAGGGCGGCGAAATGGCGGTCTCCTATGCACCCTCTGCCGATACATACGTCAAGGCGTTCAGAAGGATGCTAAAAACATGCGGCGAGGTGATCTATATCACGATCAGCTCAGAGGTCAGCGCAGCTCACGACAGAGCTTGTGAAGCTCTTATGAGACTCGGAGACGATAAAAAGCGAGTTCACGTTTTCGATTCGCGCAACCTCTCCTCCGGACTCGGAATAATGGTCATCTTTGCTGCTGATATGGCTGAAAGCGGCGCATCCTCCGACTCGATTCTCGATGTTCTCACGGATCTGAGGGAAAGAGTCTCAACCACGTTCATCACAAAAAATTCCGATTACCTCTTCTTCAACGGACGCATCTCCGAGAGGGTCAAGAGGCTGATCGACTTATTCAGCATCCACCCCGTTCTTGAACTCAGGAACGGCAGGATATGCATGAAAAAACTCTTCATTGGAGACTTTGAAAAGGTCTGCAAGCGCTACCTTAAATACGAGCTCAAAAAACCTGATACCATTGACAAGCGCCGTATCTTCATAACATATGTCGGATGCAGCGTCAAAAAGCTCGCTAAAATCAAACAGGATATCATCAGTACCTGTACTTTCGATGAGATTCTTATGACAAAAGCGTGCGCTACGGTCTCCTGCAACTGCGGATCTGATACATTCGGAGTAATTTTCGTAAGAAATACCTGACATCAAAGGGGGGTACCCATGAAACATATTTTGATAGTTGACGACAGCAAAACAAGTCTCGCAGCCGCACGTTCGGTACTCTGCGACACATACAAGGTAACTGCGGTCACACATGGCGCCCAAGCACTGCGGTTCCTCAAATCAAACACATGCGATCTCATCCTGCTCGACATAAATATGCCTGAGATAAACGGATTTATGGTAATGGAAAAAATACAGGCTGATGAAGCACACGCTCATATCCCTATAATCATTCTCACTGCTGACAACGATGCCGATACCGAAAACAGATGTCTCGAAAACGGCGCGGTGGACTTTATAGTAAAACCGTTCGTACCAGCCGTTATGCGCTCGCGTATAGGTCGCATCCTCGAAATGGAGGACATGCGCCGACAGCTCGCAGACAAGCTCGAAAGCAAGATCCGCGAGGTCTGCGATATGCGAACTCAAGCGTGCAGCGATATTATGACAGGTCTCCTGAACAAGGCGTATACAGAGAAAGCAGTCGCTGACCTCCTCAGCAGCGGAGAGAGAGGATACCTTTTGATGATCGACATTGATGACTTTAAATCAGTAAATGATACCTATGGTCATATCGAGGGCGACAATCTGCTGCGCGGTCTTGCAGATATTCTGAAAAAACATGCTTCGGAGAGTGATATTATCGGTCGTATAGGCGGCGATGAATTCCTCTTGTTCGTCCGTAGCGGCGACAAAAAAATGATCTGTGCCATGGCTGACAGTGTGATCTCCGACACAAAAAATCTTCTAAGAAACAAGGAAATCACCGGAAATGCCTCGCTTTCGGTAGGCATAGCTCAGTATCCCGAGGATGCATCTGATTTTACATCACTGTATACTGCCGCTGACAAGGCACTCTATCATGTCAAACAGAACGGAAAAAATTCCTTCCACCTATACAGCGATCAGCGCGCTAAAGAAACTGCCCGCGGAAAAGAGCTGATAACGCTACAATATCTTAATGACATTATGGTGCATTCCGACACATGCGGAGGCTCGTACAGACTTGATCCTGACAGCTTCCACCATGTTTACAACTTCATAAGACGATTCATCGCTCAGAGCGGCAGGGATGCCGTCACTCTCCTTTTTACGGCACGATCAGATGAAGACGCGGTCTCGCCAGAAAAGCTTGAACGTGCGATGGACAATATGGAACAGGCAATGTATATGTCGCTGAGAAGAGCCGACGTCGTGAGCCGTTACTCGAGCAGACAAATGGTGACTATCATCATGGATGCCGATGCGGAACGCGGTACTATAGCCGCTCAGCGTATCATAGAATGCTACGACCGTTTGAATGACGGCTGCGGCGTGACCTTCGATTTTGGTATGGCTCAGATGGAAAAACCTGACATTCCGACGAGGGTTTGATACATTTATTGGGTAAGGGTCAAAATTTTTAGTAGGAGTGATTATTATGAAGATCTTCAGACGAACTGCTGCCTTGATCTCGGCAGCGGCAATCGCAGTTATGCCGATAAGGTATACTGCTCCCGAACAGGCGGCTGATGCTGCCTACGGAACGGGAAACGAGATCGTGGAACGCCTTGACAGAGGTATCTCCGCGATAAACACAGGCTCGGGAATGCTCGTAAGCTGGCGCTATCTTGCTAACGATGCCGACGATGCCGAGTATAAGCTCTACAGAGACGGAAATCTCATCTACACAAGCTCATCGGGGCAAGCTACATGCTTCCTCGACAACGGCGGAAGCGCTTCCTCATCGTACCGTGTCGATATGGTCTCGGGCGATAGGGTCATCAATTCCGATACCTGCTCGATCAAGTCAGGCTCGAATTACATCGACATCCCGATGAACGTTCCGGCAGGCGGATCCGATTACACCTATTCCCCCAACGACTGCTCGGTGGGCGATGTTGACGGTGACGGCACATATGAGCTGTTCGTTAAATGGGATCCCTCAAATTCACAGGATAACTCCAAGTCCGGCTACACGGGCAACGTTTACATCGACTGCTATACCCTCTCCGGAAAGCAGCTTTGGCGTATCGACCTCGGAAAGAATATCCGTGCCGGAGCACACTACACTCAGTTCCTCGTTGCCGATTTCGACTGTGACGGTCTTGCAGAAATGACCTGCAAAACCGCTGACGGAACCGTTGACGGCAAGGGAAACGTCATCGGCGATGCAAGCAAGGACTACCGAAACAGCGGTGGGTATATTCTTGACGGTCCCGAGTACTACACGCTCTTTGACGGCGCAACAGGTGCAGCTCTCGATACGGTAAGCTACGAATATCCTCGCGGTACGGTAAGCAAGGCTACATGGGGAGACGATTACGGCAACCGTTGTGACAGATTCCTCGGCGCTGTAATGTACTGTGACGGTGTTAAGCCGAGTGCCGTTTCAGTAAGAGGATACTACACAAGAATGACCGCAGTCGCTTACGATGTCGTCAACAAAAAGCTTGTAAAGCGCTGGGGTTTTGATACGGGATTTAACTCCTCCGCTCCCGGATACGGTGACGGAAACCACAACTGTATGCCTGCAGATGTAGACGGCGACGGAAAGCAGGAGCTGATCCTCGGAGCTATATGTCTTGACGACAACGGTCAGGTTCTTTGGTGTAACCGGAAAGGTCACGGCGATGCTATGCATCTCAGCGACTTTATTCCGGAACGTCCCGGTCTGGAGCTGTTTGTTTGTCATGAGGAAGCTCCTTACGGCATTTCGCTCATTGATGCCGCCACAGGTACGGATATTTTCCATATCGATGGCGATAAGGATACCGGAAGAGCCTGCTGCGGAAACATCTATGCAGGTAATCCCGGAAGTGAATTCTGGGGTGCAAGACCTGCCAAGCAGGTTCTCAACCAGTACGGAGAGAATATCGGTCTTCCCGTTCCTGCAATGAATTTCCTCATATATTGGGACGGCGATCTCGAGCGTGAGATCCAGGATAATATCACGATATCAAAGGTGGTAAGCCAAACTCAGATCGCTGATCTTCTCGTTGCAAACGGATGTGCCTCAAATAACAGCACTAAGGCAAATCCCTGCCTTACAGCCGACATATTCGGCGACTGGCGTGAGGAAATGCTGCTCAGAACTGAGGACAACAAGGCTATTAGAATTTTCTGCACCACTTCAACTACCGATTACAGAATAACTACTCTTATGCACGACACACAGTACAGGTGTCAGGTCGCATGCGAGCAGACCAGCTATAACCAACCCGCTCATCCAAGCTTCTATCTCGGTTCGGATCAACCTCTCCCCCAAAGACCAAACGTTACTGTCTGCAAGGGCACTGAACCTCTCAGCGGCAGACTTATCACCAACCTCAGCGTAAAAGATTCCGCTAACCGCATGAAGTGGGATATTGCTGACGGCGCTGCTGTCGGAAGCACTATCTTTGGCGACCGCGATTTCACCTATATCACTATGCCCAATGCACTTACAGGCGCTGAGTACATCAAGACAGCATGCGATTCAAAGTACTGGAGCGACGATCTTGCGCAGTTCACCGCTGCCGAGGATATGACGCTCTACATCGCGCTTGACAACAGAGTTGATCCGCTCCCGTCATGGATGAGCGGCTTCACAAAGACCGATATGACGACCGCAAGCAGCAATGATGTTACGTTCGACATATACGCAAAGGATATCCAAGGCGGCGATGTCGTGACACTCGGTACTAACGGACAGTCCTCGTACTGCGTAAACTACACCGTATTTGCGGTTGCAGCTCCGAAGGATATACTCGGCGATGTCAACAACGACGGCGTTTTCAATGTTGCAGACCTCGTAATGATGAATAAATTTATCCTCGGTGTCGGCGACCTTACTAAATGGGAAAACGGCGAATTTATCGCTGACGGCGTTTCAGACGTGGCTGACCTTGTACTCATGAGAAAGGCTCTTATTGGCTGATTCTACATAAAAAATGNNGCTGCGGTTTTTGTTTTCAGTGCGGACTATACTCGAATCTCGATACTGCGTCTCAGCTCAAATGAGTACAGATACGCTGCACCGACACTTTCGCCTGTTATCAGCTCAAGAGCCGCTTTATAGAGCAGAAGCTGACTGCTGTAGCGCTCGGCAAGCTTTGAAGCGGACGTCCTTATATCGGATTTGTAGTCTACGATGATGAGCTTTCCATTCTCTTCAAAAACGAGATCCATGATGCCCTTTATCATTCCGTCTGACTCCCTGAAAAGCTCAGGTATCTCGACTCCTTGTCCGAGATCTGACACGGAGACCATGAACTTCTTCTCGCGCCACACCCTTTCGGCTGCCGAAATGCGCCTGTAGAGGTCACTTTCAAAGAAAGCTGCAACATTCGCGATGTCGATCGAATCGGCTTGTGCAAATGTGATGTGTCCCTGTGCTGCAACGGCTGCGATCTCGGCAGGAGTGTCGGTGCGCGCACCTTCAAAGTCGCAGTACTGGAAGAATGTGTGGATAGCTGTACCACGTTCTGCTCCGCTGAGAGACTTTTTATCCGACATAAACCGCGGTGCGGACAAACTCGGACTAATATCGGATTTTTCGTTTATCTTCTTGGTAAGCTGAGTGACACTGACCTTAGCCGGAGTCTCTGAAAGTGCCGTATCATATCGGAAGCCGATCATATTACGAAGTCTCTCGCAAACAGCATTGTCCGCTTCGGCAAGCGTTTGTACGTTCTCGGTCTCAGCGATTTTTTCGCACGTCTCGGCTCTGACGATCTCGAAAACATCATCGGAATGCTTTACCTCGGGCAGATCAAATGAATTAAGCCCTGTGAGCAGCTCGCCTATCCTCTTTTTGGATATCTTCAGGTTCTTCTGAAGATCATCATTCTCGGAGATCTCGGTGATCTTATCACGGAGCATATCAATGATCCCCTCGAAAGAGGAGTGCTCCATAAGCGAGATCCAAAGCCAGTCGGCAAGCGATCTTGCTTCGGATGTGATACGCTTCATATCGCCGTTGAAGATAACATATTTACGCAGAAGTGCTGCAACACGGCTTATTGTCGCGATATTAAACTTAAGGTTGATAAACAGTCTTTGCTTTGCTCTTGTGAGCGCAACATACAAGAGCCTCATCTCTTCGCTGACCGTGTCTCTGACCTTTTGGGAACGTATCATACGGAACTGTGCCGTCCTGTGCCTGCGGACATTTTCCGGCGAGTAGATCGTGTAGCCAACCGCTCCGTCCTCGGCACACATAATGCTGCCTTTGTCGTATTGGAATTTTCCCGAGGTTTCGGCAAGGAAAACAAAAGGAAACTCGAGACCCTTAGATTTATGTATAGTTTTGACTGAAACATGTTCGCCCGATGAGGTACTGATCTTACCTTGAGTGAAGTCGTCGCCGTTCTCGATGATACGATCGATATAACGGATAAAGCCCGTCAGCCCCCCCGAGCCGTCAGCAGCCGAAGCCTCCTCGTAGCTTTTCGCGTACTGCACGAGTGCACGAAGATTCGCACGCTTTTTGTCGCCGTCCTCGTACATCTGCATTACAAAAACAAAGTCGGTCATATCGTAAATTTTCGTTATAAGCTCGCTGACACTGCATGTGACCGAACGCAGACGGAAATCCTCAAGCGCCTCAAGAAATGATGCACACTTTGCTGAAAGAGGCGTTCCGCCGAGCTGTGCCGATTCGATCATTCTTGTGTAGATCCTCGACTTTTCCGTACCGACTTTGAGCAGAGCCAGTTCCTCGAGACTGAACATATACATCGGTGAAAGCAGCACCGCCGCAAGCGGTACATCAAGGAGAGGATCGTCGATCACTCTCAGCAGGTCGAGCAGGATGCTTATCTCGCGAGACGAGAGATAGCCCTTTTCGTCCTCGCCTTTTGCCTCTATACCGCGTTTTTTCAGCTCGGAAACGAAATTGGACGTATAGCGGTTTGCGCG
>DHYN01000073.1:12297-17486 GCA_002414125.1 Ruminococcus sp. UBA5129
CTCGGAATCGGCATCGACACCGTCCTCGTCTGTAACATCCTCGTCACTCTCCGAAGGACACGAAAGAGTGTCGATCAAAAGGAAGCGTGTCTTGGACGGAACAGGAGGTTCAGTCTCTTCGTAGCGCTTTGCTCCGAAGTAGAGCATCTCATTCTTGTTATAGTCAACATCGCCACAGTCTGAGTTCATCACGATCGTAAAAAGATAGTTCACGAAGTCGATGACACCGTGTGTACTTCGGAAATTCATATTGAGGAATATTGAGCGGTTCGCGGCATCACTCTCCTCCGAATACACCTCCGCGCCGCCTAGAGTATTGATGAAATTCTTCGGATTTGCAAGTCGGAAGCCGTAGATCGACTGCTTTGCATCGCCTACGACAAATGCGTTTGTTCCGTACCTCACACCATTTTCATCAGGCTTGAAATCCTTAGAAATTAGTTTGAAAATGAGATCCTGCTTGTTGTTGGAATCCTGATATTCATCAACCATGATAATGTCGTAGAATTCAGCGATACGCTTTGCCGTCTCTGACTGACGGATCACGCCGTCATCATCGACCTCCGCCAGCAGTTCAAGGGCAAGCCGCTCACCGTCATCAAAGCTGAGAGCGTTTTTCTCGCTCTTTTTGGATGCAATGAGTCTGTGATAATCCTCGGTCAGCTCGCACAAAAGCCGGGTTATGCGACCGCTCTCCGCAAAATCATAGGCAAATCCGCTCAGCACTCCGAGCGTTCCGCGTGTCAGCTCAACGAGGTACTTGCGTTTAGCTGAATATATCCTTTTCGCCGACTCATCAACGTCCTTTCGCGCCATTGTGAGACGATCGAATCCGGCAATAGACCGTCTCTGCTCACCGTTGGGAATACGTCCGCTGCGATATATCTCAAGCGCCTGTTCAACTCGTCTGATGTCATCGGAGCAGCGCTGACGCAGCTTATTGGCATTCGCACAATCGGGATCGGTGAAAATATCGCCAATGAGCGCCATGCAGTCGTTTCCAAGTTCAAGCGCCTCCTCAAGAGTCCGTACAGCCTCGGCAAGCGTCCTCTTGAAGCATACGCTGTCCTCGGGCTTTGCATCGAAAAGTGCGACTGCCTTTTTCATCCAAAGCTCCCTGAACGCCTCTGAACCGAGGTGCGCGTCAAGAGCATTCACCACAGAAGCAAGACCGCTGTCGTCCTTAAGGCAAAACTTATCATAAAGGAACGAAATATCGTCATATCTTTCGGAAGTCCAGGCATTCAGCAGCTCCTCCATCGCCTGCTGCTTGATGAGCTTGTTCTGCGATTCATCGAGGATACCGAAGCTTGATGTCACGCCCTGATCGGTAATGTTGTCCCTGAGAAGCTCGAAGCAGAAGGAATTTATCGTTGAGATCTTCGCACTCTGAAGTAGCGTATGCTGCTTGAGCAGATAAGTGTCGGAGGGATTTTCCGCAATAAGCCTGTTAAGCTTGCTGTCAAGCCTATTTCTCAGCTCTGAAGCGGCATCGTTCGTGAATGTCACCGCGATTATCCTGTCGGCACGCACATGCGCCGACTCATCTGCTATCAGTTTAGCGAGCCTTTCGGTNNGAGCACCGCCGTCTTACCGCTTCCGGCAGCCGCCGAAACGATTATTGACGAGCCTCGTGCATTTATTGCACACTCCTGCTGTGGTGTCCAGTTAGTTTTGTTCGCCATTTTCGGTGCTCTCCCCTTTCTTCTTTGACAGTATCTCAGCGGCTTCGGAGACGTCCATATCGTCCTTGGTAATACTTCTTATCCGTTTAGCATCGCCGCAGATGTTGATGAAATCACAGTTCATGCACGGGTCATCGAATTTGCCTGCTATTACGGGACAAGCCTCGGCGTTTCCGCTGTAGACTCCCTCCGCCATATCAATGAGCTTGCGATAGGTGAATCCCCTGAGCTCCTCGAAGCCTTTCATGCTCAGACAGCTCGAAGCTGCCGCCAGCGAACCGTCATTGTTGAAGCTCGCAGGAACATAGACATTTTCAACATCATGCTCCATAGCTTCAAGAACATCGCGGCTGCTCAGCACGAGACCGCTTGCCTTAAGATTGCTGTTGATCGTACCTGTATCTTCGTCATCCAAACGCTCATCGGCACTGCCGATCTTGTTTATCCTGATCGGAGAATATAAAACTCCTGCCGGCTTATATCCCGAGAAAATGCCCTTTTCCTCAGTGATCGTGAACAAATACAAGAGCATCTGCATATTTACGCCTGCGGTGAGGTAATATGGGTCGATCTTCTTCCCGCTGCTCTTGTAGTCGATGATGCGGACATAGCGGTCACTGCCGATACGGCATATATCGGCACGGTCGATCACTCCACCGAAGCTCAGCGTTTTCCCATCGGCAAACCTAAGCCTTAGCGTATGACTGTCGTCACCGTCACGGAGGTTCAGCTCGAATTTCGCAGGGACAAATTCCGATGCGCGAAGCTCGTTCTGCGTATGTGTGAAAACCTTAAGCAGTCTTTCACGCAGCTTGGAGCATGCAAGATCAAATCTTGGCGTTTTGGAGAAATCTCCTCCCATATCGGCATTTATGCACTCATCAGCGGCTTCCCTTATCTCAGCCGCGATAGTGCCAATACCGAGTTCAAGAAACTCCTCCTTTGTACGCGAGCCCATTATCCTGCGGAAACAGTTATGGATGAGCGTTCCGGCATTTCGCGCATCAAGGTCGATCCTCTCACGCGTGAACAGATCGAGGCATTCCGAGCAAAAATACTTGAAATGGCACTGGTTGTACTTCTCGAAGCTCGTCTGAGAGACGATGAAAGGGTCAAAGCACTTGAGCTGCTCGATAGTACCTTTTGTTACTTTGAAATCAAGCCTGCTCTCCGAACGTCGCTTCACAAACGCGATCCTGCCGCGATACTCATCATCCTCAGATAAAACTCTCTCGATAGAGGCAATGTACTTGTCTCCGCGTCTGCGCTCCTGCATATATCGGTAAAACGCCGATCTCATTGTAACGGCATAGAAGTCGGGAGTAAGGTCGTCCTCAGTGAGACGCATTTTATTAGTGCCAAACATCTCGTATATCGACTCGATAACAGACGATGAATACTTCGACTGTCCCGATAGATCAGACAGAACATAGCTTATGAAAAGCCGTTCCGATGCTATCGAAAATGCCTTGTAGACGATAAGCCGCTCTGCGGCGATCAGTTCCGGCAGTCGGCGTGCGATCTCGATACCGTGCTCCGAGAGCTTCTGCTTGTCGGTCTCGGAAAATATGCCGTGAGTGTTTACCGTGTTCGGAAAATCGCCGTCATTCGATCCAATTACAAAAACGACCCTCGGACTGTTAAGACGTGCCGTTCTGGCAGAAGCGACAGTCACGCTGTCGAGGGTCTGGGGAGGAACAGAATATGTTATGCGGGAGATAAGTGCACGGATGATTCCCGAAAGCTCGCTGACGGTCAGGATCTCATCGCCAAATGTTTCGGACACGCTGTCAAATATCTCCATAAGGCAGTCCCATATACGCTTCATTTCCGATGCATAATAGTCCTCGTTACGCTCGCCGAAGCTGTTCATAACATCTGAAACAGCTCTGTCCGCACCGCACTTTATCATATGTCTGTAGATGAACTCGCAGCCATTCTTTGCCGTATTTTTTCGTCGAAGCTTCCTGCGGAGCTCGTCAAGAGGCTTAATGACAAGCTTTCTAAGCTCCTCGAGGCGAACAAGCTCCTTATCCTCAGCGGTAAACGGTTCGCGCCAAACATCTCCATCAACACCCCATTTAAAGCAGTAATTTTCGAGCATGGAAGCTTCATAAACACTTATTCCGAGCATTCCGCATTTAATGTGACGGAATATCTGCTCCGTACGGTATTTCCTGCTCACTGCGATGTCGAGAAGCGTCGTGACATAGATCATCAGCGAATTGTGCATTACCGATCTTTCAAGACTGAAAAAGTACGGAATACCGTACCTCTCCAGCGCTGCTGAGAGCACATCGGAATACAGCTCGATCTTATTCGACAAAATGGCAATGTCACTGCATCTGAGAGTGCTGTCCTCGAAGAGCAGATGTTTGATCTGAGCGCAAACATAATCGGCTTCGCCATACGGATCACGCGCTTCAAAGACTGTTATCCTGTCCGGAGCAGGAGCGGCTGACGGATCTGGCTTTTCGCCTCGCATAATATTTGCGCTGAGGTAAGCAAGATCAGGACTCGCAAAACGGTGCAGACCATCGCATACGGAAACTCTGTATTCCTTGCCAATATCTGCGAACATACGCGCAAGACGGTTATATGTGGAATTGACCGTCTCAAAAAGGGTATACTCCCCCTTTGTCACATCATCGGTACGAAGTGATATGCAAACATTATCCGCTGTTGCCGCGATCACATTGAGGAAATCAAGCTGATCGCCGGTAAAGCTTTCAAACTCATCAATATATACGTCCTTGCCGCTGAAATAGGTGTGAATCGAGGCGATCGCAGAAGCTTCGCGTATATCATCGAAGAAGTCCTTATAGCCGTACTCATTCATGAGACGGTCAAATTCAATATATATGAGCGCAATGTCGCTGGTCTTATCCATCAGACGCTTATCGAGGAAAGCTGCGTTGTCCATGAGCTGCTGAGGCGAAATACCGGATCGTTTGAGATCGCCGATAAGCTTAAGCACCTCCTCGGAAAAGCCCTGCCTCGAAACCTGCTTCTCAAAACAGCGGTTCGACAAAGGGTCTTTGAGCACATTTCTGAGCGCCTGATAGACGAGTATCATCCGAGCTGTCTCATCAGCGTATTCACCTGTCCTGCGGCTGTCACCGTAGGTCTGAAAAAGGTGGCGCGCGATGCCGGAAAAGCTCTGCGACATTATTCCGTTGAATCTCTTTGCTCCGACAGCCTTATATAGCTTTTTATCAAACTCATACGAAAACTGCTCCGGCACTATCACGCAGATGTCTCTTCCGCTGTCTGAAGCTCTGCCGATCTTCTCGATCATCAGTGTAGATTTTCCGCTGCCTGATGCTCCGATAATAAATTCTATCANNTCGGCAAGAAGCCTGCCGCCCGTTATCATCATTTGATGTCTTCGGTATATCCGTTCTTATGAGCTTTGTAGATGGTGTACGGGAAATCAAAATAGCATTTGTCGAGATCAACATCTGTGTTAATGCCGTCTACTCTGCCCGTGCTTGAATACTGCCA
>DHYN01000073.1:17502-19621 GCA_002414125.1 Ruminococcus sp. UBA5129
GAAAGTAGGTATAAACCGCGGATACAGTATTTGTCGAGAGTTGATTTGTACACCTTTGTATTGAGGAAGCTCGCATAACTGTAGATTGATACAAAATATCCTCTCGACTCCATTCTTGAACAGAAAGCGTCAATGATAGCGGAAACCGTAGCTGTACTAAGACCTGTCTGGCACTTATCCTCGATGTCGAAAACAAGCGGATATTCAAAGCGGTAATTCTTGATTACCTCATAGCACGCATCAGCCTCCTTGTAAGCATCCTCGACAGAGGTCGCGTAGCTGTACCAGTAGACTCCGCGGTTTATACCTACTTTCTCGGCATTGACCATATTAGTGTCAAACATCGGATCCCTCTGAGAAGCGAGATTACCGTAGCCTGCGCGTATGATAGCGTAGTTTACGCCTGCTCCCTTGACCTTTTCCCAGTTGATAACGCCCTGCCATTTTGACACGTCGATGCCGAAGAGACCCGCGCTGCAATCGACCATCGGGAACTTGTTATACGCGGTCGCAGGCTGTGTCGGAGGCTCTGTAGGCGGTTCGGTAGGTTCACCTGTAGGATTTATGGATTCGAGATATGCATTGTATATGTCAAAAACATTGAAGCATTGCTCTGATGTCGATGTCTCCGGCTTTAATTCGGCAGGCTGCACAATATCCGATCCCTCATTAACGGGAACAGAGTCGGGAATGAAATTCTCAGCGGAAGCGCTTCCCGAGAAAAGAGCATATGTTGCAGCCATACTGCACGAAAGGACAGCGCAGATAAGCCTTTTTGCGAAATTCATAGAAAATCAAACTCCTTTTTAACCTTTGTTAGCATTATACCATACCATTCACAATTCTGCAATAGTTTTTTGTAAATACTTGTCCCCTTTTTTATATGTTTGGTGGAGGTCGCTGTTTTTTCAATGCTATTTCTATGCAATTTGTACAAATATTGTTTATAGTTTTTTAATTTTATAATTGCACAAACGAAACTAATAAAAGTAATTGCTGTTGCCACGGTAGGATTAGAAGTATTTATTGACATTAGGCTTTGGGTATGATATAATAGAATCGAAATAAGACTTAAATCAAAATAGAAGTTTTCCGCACTAAATAATATCTGTGAAAGCAACGCCATAGCGTTTATGATGTGTGTCATANNCATAAATGCTATGGCGTTGAATTTTCTTTATTTATTCGCCGCAAACTCCGCGAGCTTTTCCCTGATGAGAACGAGCGCCTCATCGGGGTCGTTTGTCTGCATGACAGCCGATTCCATCGGGCAGAAGCCCGTGTTCGTGCGGTTGCGTATAGATTCGGCAAGAGTGTCAAAACTGACCTCGATACCGTGCTCGCAAAGAACATCAAGTGCAGGTCGGCTGATGACTCCTGCGTGGATGCATCGGGGACTCAGCAGTACATAAATGAACGCTGCTGCCTTTCCGACAACCTTATCCGCAGCGGAAAAACCGCACAGAGATACACCGCCGTCTATGAGACCGAGCAGCGGCTTTACTCCCCTTTCCTTACTTCTGATAATGTCCTCACCTCTGACAGCAGCAAGGGTGAGGCTTTCGTTTTTTAGCAGGTCTATCGCCTGCACAAGATCACTCTTCATTCTTAGCAAGCTTGCTTACACCGACAATAGCAAGCGGAATGAGCGTCCACTGGAGAACGAGTCCGGGGAAGCCTGTCAAGATGCTGCTCCAAATTATCGAGAGTCTGATATCACTGCCGAAAAGCTGAACTGCTGCAAAAATAGCGATCGCTCTCACAGCGCGTCCGCCGATCTGAGTGAACAGTACCTTTGCAATGCATGGCGTCTTTGTGTTTCTGAGCATTCCTGCGATCATTCCGTAAGTGCAAAGCTCGATCATCATAAAAGGAAGCATCACCGATGAGGGCATTCANNAAGCTTGCAAGCGGTCCGAAAAGTCCTGCTGCGGCACCAGCATATGGACCTGCAAGAAGTCCTGCAAGGATTATAGGCAAATGCATCGGGAGAAAAGTTTCACCGAGAGCCGTACCGTGCCCTGTTGAAGCGCCGACAGCATGGAAGAGCTGAGGTACAGCGACCGCCCCGACAACTGCAAAAACAGCGGCAAGTGTCTGGATCTTTATTGAAAGTCTT
>DHYN01000114.1 GCA_002414125.1 Ruminococcus sp. UBA5129
GCCAAAGACTTTTCTGCAAGATAATTACTGCTGCTTTCTAAAATCATTGACAAAAGCGCGCTTATGAGGTATAATTATAGTGTATAGACAAGTCCTCGGATAGCTCCATATCCGACGATCATAGAAAGGAGCAGCTTATGAGTATTTTTAATTTCGATAAGAAGCCTCCGTACCTCAGCCGCGACTGGCAGGCTTTCCAGCAGTTTATGGGCAATATCGGCGCTTTCATGTACATCGCCAAGGACAAGACTGCCTACCTCGATGAAGCTGCGTGCCGAATGCTCTCCTGCACACACGACAAGATCAATGAGTACGAGTTCTTCAATTTGCTTGAAAAGATCTCCAAAAACCCGATCGAGGGTCAGAAGCATATCTATAAATTCATCGACACGAACACCACGCGATACATAAAGATGAATATCTACGAAACAAGCGATGAATGGCTCGGCTTTGTTCAGGACTTTACACGGCAGATGTCCGAAAAAGACAGAGCCAACGGCTTCGTGGAATATGATTCCGTGACACGTCTGCTATCGTTCCCGTCGTTCTCCCAAAAGGTTAAGAAGCTTATTGATGAAACCCCTAAATCCTTCCTCGCAACACTCTATATCGAAGGACTCGACAAGCTCGGAAGCTTCCTTACGGTCGATAATACCAACTGTTGTATCACCTCGATCGCCGAAGTCTTCAAAAGCTTCTCCGCCGACAATATCATCATCAGCTCCAAGTCAAACTACGAGATGTGCGTCTTCTTCTACGACTGCGAAAAGGCTGATGTGTACAAGCTCCTTAACAGCATGGACGAAGCGGTTCAGATGTGTGTCCCGACCGATGACTTCGGCGAGATAATCGACATTTCCGACAAAAGCTCGATCAGGCTCTCGATCGGATGTTCAAGTTATCCCGATGAAGCCGCCGACTTCAATATGCTCGTGAATTCCTCCGAATTTGCGCTATACGAGGCTCGCAATGACCGCCGCCACGTTATAAACTGGTTCTCCAAGGAAAACTACATCCGCGAAAAGGACGCCTACAAAAATGCCCAGATCTTCAACAGGATCATCCGCGAGAACTCGATCACCTATCACCTCCAGCCTATCATCGAGACCCAGACAGGTGAGATCGTTGCCTATGAGGCGCTCATGCGTACCACAGGAGACTACAGGATGACTCCTACTCAGCTCCTAAAGATCGCTTCGGATCAGAATAACCTCTACGCTATCGAAAAGCTCACCCTTTTCAATGCTATGAAGCTGCTGAGCGATAATCAGCAGGTTTTCACCGACCGCAAGCTCTTTATCAACTGTCTCCCGAGCACGCTGCTTACCGATGACGACTTCAACGAGCTGTATCTCACGTTCGGTGAGCTGTTTGAAAAGGTCGTCATTGAGATCACCGAGCAGACCGAAGCCAATGAGGGCAACGTAAAGCTCCTGCTCAAGCGATGCAAGTTCCTGCACTGCGAGCTCGCTATCGACGACTACGGAACAGGCTACTCCAACAGCGCAAACCTCTTGAATTATTGCCCTAATTACCTCAAAATAGACCGCTCGCTCATCAGCGACATCCACAACGACCTGAAGAAGCAGCAGCTCGTGACCTCGATCATTGAGTTCTGCCACGAGAATCAGCTTCGTTCACTCGCCGAGGGCGTGGAGACTATTCAGGAGCTGAAAACGGTCATCAGACTCGGTGTGGATCTGATACAGGGCTACTGTACGTCTACTCCTAAGCCGCTTATGCTCAACAAGATCTCTGCCGACATCAGAGACGAGATCATCCGTACTAACCTCGAATCGCGTCCCGCCGGCAAAAAGAAGATCTATATGGCAAAGAACGATACCGAGCTCGATCTGCTCAAGCTCGCTCTCGAAAGATACACGGATATTCAGATATATCAAAGCTCTCTGACGATCGTAGGCGACCCCGAGAAGCCCGTGAGAATGAATATTACCCTCATGGACAACCACTCCTGCGATCTCACGCTCAAAAACGTCAATATGATAAGCGCGAACAGCAAGCCGACTATATGTGTCGGTGAATCGGCTCGGCTCATCATAAATCTCAAGAAGAACAACAAGCTCAATTATTCGGGTATATTCGTCCCAATGTCATCTCAGCTCGAAATCGGCGGCAGCGGCAATCTCTTTATCGACTGCTACGCTTCAATGGGTATCGGCATCGGAAACGATATAGAACACGGCTACGGTGATATAACCGTTGATATGAACGGAAAACTTGAGATCATATGCAACTCCGAGCAGGCCATCGCGATCGGCGGCGGAAATAACGATAACGAGTCTGAGATAAAGCTCGTTTCAGGAGACGTGAACATCACTATGTACTGCCATAACGGCGTTGCGATCGGTACTGTAGGCGGCGGCTCGATCATCGACCTCTGTGAAAACTGCAAGCTCGATGCAACAGTCTCAGGAATCAAGGTGATCGGCATCGGAAGCGGCTCGGGCTCGACCGAGATAAACTCCGAATCCGATATAAACCTCTTCTGCTCAGGCGCTAAGGCTATCGGGATCGGCACTATGGAAAACGGTGAGGGCAGCGTGATGATAAAAAAAGGCGTCCTCAATTTCAAGATGCGCTCCGCTACTCACTCGTGCATCGGAGGTATCGACGGCTGCGTTGACGTCAAGATAAAAAATGCCGATATCGACATCGACAGCGAGGGCAACAGCATCACGGGCATCGGAGATGTTGTAGGTTCGGGAAATATCACGCTCGTTGACTCTAAGATCAATCTCAACATGCTCGCTTCCGAGCCTGTTGACGTTGGTTCTAAGGACGGCGATATACTTATCCAGAACTCCACGGTCAACTCGATCATAAACAATAAAAAGGTATCCCGCACAAATTAATATATAGGAAAGGTCTTGTAAAATAAATGAAGCTTGGTATGGTTGGTCTGCCGAATGTCGGCAAAAGCACACTTTTTAATGCACTCACAAACGCAGGTGCGGAGTCAGCGAATTACCCGTTCTGCACTATCGAAAAAAATGTCGGTATAGTATCAGTACCCGACGAGCGGCTCGATAAGCTCGCCGAAATGTACGAGCCTGATAAGTTCACTCCCGCAACTCTCGAATTTGTGGACATCGCAGGTCTCGTAAAAGGCGCTTCAAAGGGCGAGGGTCTTGGAAACAAATTCCTCGCCGACATCCGCGAGGTAGATGCTATAGTCCACGTTGTAAGATGCTTCGAGGACCCGAACATCATCCATGTTGACGGCAGCATCAATCCGCTCCGTGACATCGAAACGATAAATCTCGAGCTTATCTTCTCCGATATTGAAATGATCGACCGCCGTATCGACCGTGCTAAAAAGGCTGCAAAGGGAGATAAGAAATTCCTCATTGAGATCGACTTCCTCGAACGTCTTAAGGAACACCTCGAAAACGGCAAGTCCGCAAGAAGCTTCGACTTCACGGACGATGAGCGTGAGCTTATCAAAACCTCTCCGCTTCTCTCGGCTAAGCCCGTCATCTATGCGGCTAACCTCAGCGAGGAGGACTTCACAAACAATATCGACACTAATGAGAACTACCAGAAAGTCTGCGGTCTCGCTAAGGAGGAGCACTCTGCCGTCCTCCCGATCTGTGCTCAGATCGAGGCTGAGATCGCCGATATGGGCGATGAGGACAAGGAAATGTTCCTCAGCGAGCTTGGACTTGAGGTTTCAGGACTCGGCAGGATAATCAAGGAGGGCTACGCTCTTCTTGGTCTCATCTCATACCTCACAGCAGGTAAGCAGGAGGTTCGCGCATGGACTATCAAGGCAGGTACAAAAGCTCCGCAGGCTGCCGGAAAGATACACACCGACTTCGAGAAAGGCTTCATAAGAGCCGAGGTCATCTCGTTCAGCGACCTCATGGAGTGCGGTACTATGGCTGCCGCTAAGGAAAAGGGACTCGTTCGCCTTGAGGGCAAGGAATACGTAATGCAGGACGGAGATATTGTTCTTTTCAGATTCAATGTATAATTTTAGGCATCCGTTCGGTATGCCTTAAAGAAAGAGGTATAAAATTATGAAACAATTACTTGAAAGACTCGAATCCATGAAAGATTCCATTGATGTCAGCGGAGTGGATTTCCTCGCGGTACAGTTCAATGTCAAGGACGAGGGCGTGTTCTACGTTGAGATCAAAAACGGCGGTATCAACATTGCTCCCTACGAGTACAACGACAGAAGCTGTGCTATCACGATCAAAAAGGACAATCTCATCAAGCTGATCGACGGAAAGCTCGATGCTGTCGCTGCATTTACGCTCGGCAAGCTGAAGGTTGACGGCGATATCGGCAAGGCTCTTGAATTTTCTCGTATTCTGAAAAACAGAAAGTAATGCGAAAGCCCGAAAGCGGTTCATTAAACCGTTT
>DHYN01000112.1:0-2470 GCA_002414125.1 Ruminococcus sp. UBA5129
ATCCGGGTCCGGGAGGATACGGCGCTATCCTCCGATACGGCAGTACCACCAAAGAGCTTTCCGGCGGCGATGCAAACACCACCAATAACCGCATGGAGCTTCTCGGAGTCATCACCGCACTCAGCGCGCTCAAAGAACCGTGCAGGGTGATGCTTACCACCGACAGCAAATACGTCGTTGACAGCGTGACAAAGGGCTGGGTGTACGGCTGGAAAAAAAAGGGCTGGATAAAGTCCGATAAGAAGCCTGCGCTCAATGTTGACCTCTGGGAGCAGCTCCTGCCGCTTCTGGAACGCCATAAGGTCACATTCAACTGGGTAAAGGGTCATGCAGGTCATCCCGAAAATGAACGCTGCGATCAGCTTGCGGTTGAACAGCGCGACATATATTCCAATGGAGGCTAAAATGGATAAGAAGTTTATTTATGCGGACAACGCCGCTACAACTCAGGTTTCCGAGGAAGTCCTCGAAGCCATGATGCCCTATTTCCGCACGGAATACGGCAATGCTTCAAGCATATATGAGCTTGGAAGAAACGCTCAGCTTGCTATCGAAAAATCCCGTGAAAAGGTCGCTGCCGCTATCGGCGCAGACCCGTCCGAGATATATTTCACAAGCTGCGGATCCGAGTCCGATAACTGGGCGATCAAGGGCATCTGTGAAAGACTCGCTCCAAAGGGCAAGAAACACATAATCACATCGGTATTCGAGCACCATGCCATTCTTCACACATGTCAGGATCTCGAAAAAAAGGGCTTTGAGGTGACATACCTCCCGATCTCGCCCGATGGCTTCGTTGACCCGGAGGATGTGAAAAAGGCTATACGCGAGGAAACGGCTATCGTTTCGATAATGTTCGCAAATAACGAGATCGGCACTATCCAGCCCATTGATAAGATCGCAGAGATCTGCCGTGAGAAAAAGGTGGTTTTCCACACAGACGCCGTTCAGGCTGTCGGTCATGTTGATATAGACGTTCACAAGAGCGGCATTGACCTGCTTTCACTCTCAGGTCACAAGATCCACGCGCAAAAGGGCGTCGGCGCTATATATGTAAGAAAGGGGCTCTCGCTCCCTAATCTCATCCACGGCGGCGCTCAGGAGCGCAATAAGCGTGCCGGCACCGAAAATGTTCCTGCTATCGTGGGTCTCGGCAGAGCTATTGAGATCGCATGTGCAAACATCCCCGAAAAGGCTGCAAAGGTGACTGCCATGAGAAACCGCCTCATCGACGGCATCCTTAAGATCGAGCGAACTCGTCTCAACGGCAGCCGCGAAAACCGTCTCCCCGGCAACTGCAACATCTCTATCGAGGGCATCGAGGGAGAATCACTCCTGCTCATGCTCGATATGTTCGGTATCTGCGCTTCATCTGGTTCTGCTTGTACATCCGGCTCGCTCGACCCGTCACACGTCCTCCTCGCGCTCGGTCTCAAGCACGAGGTCGCACACGGTTCGCTCAGACTTTCCATTGACGAAAACTTCACCGATGAGGACATCGAATATATCCTCGAAACAGTTCCAAAGGTGGTTGAACGTCTCAGAGCAATGTCGCCTCTCTGGGAAAAGCTGATAAAGGGCGAGGACATTAAGTAATGGATCTACTCGGCATGCTCCTCGGACACCGCTACGAGACAGACGATCAGCGTGAGGAGCGTGAATACAACGAACAGAACAGACACACTGACGCTGACTTCACAAGAGTCTGCGGCTGCTCCTCCTGCCTTACAGTCGAGGATGTATTCACTCTCGCAGGAAGAGGAACGGTAGCTGTAGGCAAGGTGACTGACGGCTCGTTTACGGTCGGTGACAGCGTTACGGTCGATAACGGCGGAGAACAGTTCAAAGCAGTTATAAAAGGCATAGAATCATTCAGAAAGGCACTAAATACGGCATCCGAGGGTGACAACGCAGGATTTCTTCTCTCGGGAATAGACAAGAATCAGCTCAAACGCGGCGATCTTATAATAAAATAATAAGGAGTAAATAATCATGTTATACAGTGAAAAGGTACTTGACCATTTTTCAAACCCCAGAAACGTAGGAGAGATTGAGAACGCCGATGGCATCGGCGAGNNGGCACCGTGGGCAACGCCAAGTGCGGCGACATCATGAAGATGTATCTCAAGATCGACAAGGGTATCATCACCGATGTTAAGTTCAAGACATTCGGCTGCGGCGCTGCCGTTGCTACTTCTTCAATGGCTACAGAGCTTATCAAGGGCAAGTCTATCGACGATGCTCTGAAGCTCACTAACAAGGCTGTTGTGGAAGCTCTTGACGGACTTCCGGCTGTTAAGCTCCATTGCTCAGTTCTCGCAGAGCAGGCTATAAAGGCTGCCCTCTCCGACTACTACACACGTCAGGGCATTGATCCGCTCCCGATCGTAGGCGACATCAGCGAATGCGAGCACTGCCACTAATAGACCTTCTGTTTAAGTTCGTTAAGCATATAGAAGTAAAGCCCGAA
>DHYN01000112.1:2586-2787 GCA_002414125.1 Ruminococcus sp. UBA5129
ACCCTCTGTATTTACTCGGTGTATAGGAGGTGTTCTGCTGGAAAAGCCTCATGAAGTACTTTTGATCGTCATATCCGCAGCGCGATGCAATGACATTTACATCGAGCGAGGTAGTGCAAAGGAGAAATTTCGCAAGTGTCATGCGGCTGAGGATGCAGTCCTGGTGGAAGCTGACATTGAAGCAGCTTTTGTAGAGGTGGC
>DHYN01000112.1:2846-6304 GCA_002414125.1 Ruminococcus sp. UBA5129
TCCTGTACTCGGAGAACTTTCCGTAATTCGCGATCGAGCTTTTCTGCACAAGGTGCTCCGTCTGATCCTTTATATCGGCAACGAGCTGTGATTTACACTTCTCGAAGTCAAAATCCTCGGCATTCTCGGNNTCAAAGAGTCAGAGGATAATATCGCTGCATGCGAACGAGCCCATTCCGTAGTCGTTGACGTAATATGTCTTATGGATGACGAGTGTCCTTAGCTTGTCGACGAGCGTATCTGCAAAATCCTCGTGATAGTCTCCGACCGAAGCAAAAGCATAGAGATTACGGTCGATACGTCCGCAAAGATCCCCCTTGTAGCGAGTAAGGAGCTTGATGCAGTCAGCTATTTCGGTTGCGATAGAGATCTTTTTTTCGAGGTCGTCCATTGAAGCTTCATAGGAGAGAAGCTGAGTCCGCATGAGGATGAATATTATCCTCTGACTCTTTGAAGCTCCAGAAACGGCGTATTTAAGGGCATTTACGAAGCCCTTGCCGTTGTATATACCCGTTTCCAAATCGTAGTATTCCGAGAGGTTCTGGCATTCCATGAGATAGCTTATATCGTTTTTCATGCGCATGAAAACGAGCGCGTTCGAGATAGTTTTGAGGAAATAGCGGTAGATGTCGTCATAAGTATCCGGACTGTCATAGCGCAGTGTTATCCAGCCGAACATCCTGTTGCTGTAGAAAAGCGGATTGAAGTAATACACCGCAGCTTGCTCAGAATCGGCAAATATCGCCGAAAGCTTATACCTGTCAATAGTCCTCGCCGAGGTGTCGTGCCATGGTATCATGCTGCGGAACGATACAAAATCGCTCTCGGACATGGCATTCGTATCGAACCAGTTCTCAGAAAGGCAGAGGCAAATATCCTGAACGTATCGCACGAGGAACTGGTGGTCTCCGGCGATCTTTATGAAATCATCGAGAGTCTGGCACGCGGTAAGCTGAGGCTCGAGCTGACTCATGAGATTCTGCGCCTCATAGAATTCCTTTTCGCGCGCACCTTTCAGTTCGTCATTCATGCGCACCGGATCACAGCCGCACGAGCAGGTATTTCCCGAGATAAGGCGGCCTTTTGGCGGTATAAACTCGGCGTCTTTGCCAGTGTTCAGCTTCTCGAAGATCAGCTTCACTGCGGAACGTCCTATCTCCACACGGGCGCGTTGGTACGTTGTCAGCGTAGGCGAGTGCAGCACTCTTTCACGGATATATTCGTAGCCAATGACAGTCATTTTTTGCGGGATTGGTATTCTGTTTTCGCTGAACACATCGAGCAGACCGTAAGCCATGTAGTCGTTGCAGCAGATAAGCGCCTGCGGAAAGGGTCTTTCGCCCGAGATATAGCTCTTTGCAAGCTCCTCTCCTGTATTGTACCAAAAGTTTCCAAAAATGACACGACGCNNGACGCTCGTCAAACTCTATTCCGTGGCGCTCCAGCGAACGCTTATAGCCTTCGACACGCAGATGTGAAGCCTCGAGGTATTCAAA
This sequence comes from Ruminococcus sp. UBA5129, assembly GCA_002414125.1. GTDB lineage: Bacteria > Bacillota > Clostridia > Oscillospirales > Ruminococcaceae > Ruminococcus. The sequence goes on from DHYN01000112.1 coordinate 4,343, forward strand.
TCCCGAGATTATGTCGATCTTCGTGAAGCCGTGACGTTCGATGAGATGGTCGGTAATGTCCTCGATGTCGCCGATGTCGCTGGTATTGATGAAGCGGACTCCCTTTAGATCGAACTCATCCATTTTCGAGCCGATAACGATGATCGGTAGGTGTAGCTGCTTTTTAAGGTATTCTTTTACTTTCATGCGGAGGTCCGGATTAACAAATGACTCTGAGATGAGTATCAATGCGTCAAGTTCAGGAGATGTGGCAAGCTCGTAGATGAGGTTCTCGGCAAATACCTGCTCATTCGTGATATTTGGGTTATAGATATTCGAGAAAACGGCAGTGTCGATATTGTAGGTCTGTGCCTGAGCCACGATGCCGTTTATTATCTGTCTCTGTTCTATAAAGCTCGCACCTGCGGCGATCACACCTATGATCGGTCGCTTTTTTGTTTCTGATTCCACGCATCTCACCTCCTGAATATTTCAATATTAATTATACCACACCCTCAAACCAAAGTCAACAGGATTATCCACTTTTTCTTCAAATCGTGGGATTTATCGGCGTTTGTTTCTCCACTTTTAGCTGCATTTCTGATGACGAACGAGTATACAGTAACAGCCCTCATCGGGTCAGACCTGACCTGAGAGGGCTATTTCATTTGATATATCGGGAATGCTCTCCGTATCATATCTCGTAGACCGAGAACTCTGGCGGATTAAAGAGCCGCGGTTTTCCGAGACCGCCTGTCAGCAGCAGCTTTGTATTACCGACAGTATAGACTCCCTTGCTGTATTTCGGGATAAGCTTTCGTTCGGGCGAGAGCAGACCTATGTTTGTAAAGGGGATCATTACCGAACCGCCGTGGACGTGGCCGCACACTGCGTAGTCCGCACCCCAATCGGAATAGACGTCGGCGAAAAGCGGATTGTGAACTAAGAGCAGATTTTCTCCGCTTGGCTTGATGCCGAGCTTCGAGCGTATCTCATCCGCCGTAGGGACGGTCAGATCACGGTNNATATACCGAATACTCGAGCTCGAGACCGCTGATATTCAGCTTTCTTCCCTTGATCTCCAGCGTGACCGTTTCGTTTCGGAGCAGCCTTACGCCCGAATCACCGAGCTTTTCAACCATATGTGAGAATCGTTCCGTTGGGAGATCAGCCTCGTGATTCCCGATGACCATATATACGGGAGCTATCTCTGCGAGACTGCGGACGGTCGCTTCCGCAGCGGAAAAATCGCGGCATTTTCTCGAAACGAGGTCGCCGCTGATGAGTATAAGATCGGGAGCCTCATCGGCAATCTTTGCACAAAGACGGGAGTTGTTTTTCCCGAACGAGCGCGTGTGAAGATCTCCCAGATGAGCGATCCTGATATTTCCGCTGCCGACTTTTTTCCTGCGGATGCAGAGCATAGTGCGGTTCTCGAAGAAAGCGTATATTCCCAATAGTATAATAAAAACTGAAATTATAATCATAACTCAACCTATAAAACGTNNAGTATAAAAACAACGGACGACCAATAGCCGTCCGTAATTTTATTCAATAGTAACCGAAACCTTAAGGTCTTTTTTAGCAGCACCTGCACGCATGATAGTGCGGAGCGCCTTAGCGATCCTGCCCTGCTTGCCGATAACTCTGCCCATATCGTCGGGAGCTACCGAAAGGTGGAACACGATAACGCCCTCAGCATCGGGCTCATCCTCCACGATCGAGATAGCAGACTTGTCCTCAACGAGACCTGCGGCTATGGCGTATAATAAGTTTTTCATAATTGACCTCCGTCTGAGCCTTACGGAATGAGAGGCATGGACAAAAGTCCACCCTCCGCACCGCAAACGGCATTCGATTAAAGAATACCCTCGCTCTTGAGAATTACCTTAACGGTATCAGTAGGCTGAGCACCGTTAGCGATCCAAGTCTTAGCCTTGTCAGCATCTACCTTGATAACCGAAGGCTCCTTTGTGGGATCGT
>DHYN01000033.1:0-198 GCA_002414125.1 Ruminococcus sp. UBA5129
AGAGGCACCTGTTACAGAGGCAGGCACACAGGTAGGCACACAGGCTCCTACACCGGCAGGCACACAGGCTCCTACAACAAAGCCCGGTGGTGGTTCACCTAACACAGGCGTTGCAGGCGTAGCTGGTCTCGGCGTTGCTGCTGCTGGTCTTGCAGTTGCTGCTGGTGCTGCTTTCGTTCTCAGAAAGAAGGAAGACTA
>DHYN01000033.1:346-12945 GCA_002414125.1 Ruminococcus sp. UBA5129
GGAAGAGTCTGTCCTTGAAGCCGTGGTCTGCCTTTTCGCGTTCGGCGATAAATTCCTTCATCGTTTGTCTGTTGGTATGACCATCGGCAGGACATTTCGACTTGACGATCGGGAGTTCACATTTCAAAGCTGCCTTGCGGATCTCACGTTCAGGAGCGAAAACAAGCGGTCGGATAAGATGTATCTGCTTGCGTGAAAGGTAGGATTTCGGGGAAAAGCAGCCGATCCTTCCCTCGGTGAAAAGGTTCATCATAAAGGTTTCGACTGCATCATCGTAATTGTGTCCGAGAGCGATCTTGCTGCAACCGAATTGACGCGTTGCATCATGCAGAGCGCCTCGCCTCATACGCGCACACAGACTGCAAGGGTTAGTTTCCTTGCGGACATTAAACACGATCTCACCGATCTGAGTCGGAAGAACATGGTATTCGATTCCCGATTCCTCGCAGAGTGAAGCTATCGCGGAGTAGTCTCCGGGTTCACCGTTAAATCCGGGGTCGAGAGTCACTGCAACGATTTCATATTCGATCCCGATGAACCGTCTGAGAAGAATAAGACCGCGCAGCAGAACGACTGAATCCTTTCCGCCTGAGACTCCGACACAAATTCTGTCGCCGTTTTGAATGAGGTCAAATTCTTGGATCGCTTTCCTCATGTATCCTAAAATCTTCTGCATATGAAACCTCCAAAGGATTATTAGTAATATTATAGCATATTTTAAGGAAATTTGCAAATATGTATTGCAAAATCTCGGAAAATATTATATAATATAAGTTAGGAATTTTTGTGTATATATAAAGGGACAAAAAACCAAACCGCAAAGATTCAAGGCAACAAAAAAACAGATGAAAGGAAAACAAAATGGATCAGCAGCTCAAAAATTTACTTATCATACTTGGTGGTATTGCAGTTGTACTGGTGCTCGTCATAATTTTATTCAGCAAGCGCAGCTTCTTTATGCGTTTCATGTCGTTGTTTCTTGAGGAAACAGGCGATGATGACTATGACGCTCCTGCACCGAGGAAAGCTTCCGAGCCGATGCGAAGAGCAGTCTCTTCACATCATGAACCTCCGCAAAGAAATCAACAGCCTCAGCGCAGGAGAAACGATGATGTGCAGAAAAAAACCTCAGAACCGATCGTGGAAATGGCGACCCTTATACGTAAGAGCGACGACCGTCTCAGAGTGATCGAGAGCACAGGTCAGGAAAAGCTCATCGACGAGTACTACGAGCTTGTCTTCGTGACGAGAAAAGGCAGGACTCTGAAGATCGAGTGTTCGCGGAAAGCATACGACTGCATCCCGTTTAATCAGCAGGGTTCACTTACATTTAAGCGTAATACCCTCGTGAAATTCAAGTATTATGGGGACACGATCTATAACTAAAAGAACTCAATAAGGCTGTGAAATTTTCAGAGCCTTATTTTTTTGGAGGGCATATGGTCAATTTAGAAAACGAATGGGACGAGATATTAAGCGGTGAGTTCACAAAGGAATACTATCTGCGACTCAGAAAAACTCTCATCAACGAGTACCGCACTCAGCACATCTTCCCGAACATGTATGATATATTCAATGCGCTCAAGCTGACCTCGTACAGCGATGTCAAGTGCGTTATCATAGGTCAGGATCCCTATCATGGTGCCGGTCAGGCTCACGGACTGAGTTTTTCCGTCAGAAAGGGCATTCAGCCTCCCCCGTCACTTGTAAATATCTTCAAGGAGATAAGGGATGACGTCGGAATAGACAACCTCGGCAAACACGGCGAGCTCACAAGCTGGGCTAAAGGCGGTGTTTTGCTGCTCAACTCGGTTCTGACGGTTAGGGCGAATTCCCCGAGAAGCCACCGCGGGCTCGGCTGGGAACAGTTCACAAGCAATGTTATCGAGCTTCTCAACGTCCGCGAAAAGCCTATGGTCTTTATGCTTTGGGGAAGCGATGCAAAGGCTAAAGCTCAGCTCATTACAAACCCGAACCACCTCGTTCTCAAGGCTTCACACCCGAGCCCGCTTTCGGCGTACAACGGCTTTTTTGGTTGCAGACACTTTTCAAAGGCAAATGCATTTCTCGCATCGCGCGGTTTTACGCCGATCGACTGGTCGATAGAATAGGAGGATAATATGCGAGTTAGCGAACTTTTCGGCAAAAAGACTGTTTTTTCATTTGAGGTTTTTCCGCCAAAGAAGGATAGTCCCGTAGAAGTCATCTACGATACGCTTGAGGAGCTTAAGAACCTCTCTCCCGACTTTATAAGCGTAACATTCAGCGCAGGCGGAAGCGGAAACGGTCATCTTGCGTGCGCCGTTGCATCGAAAATCAAGGAATATGGTATCACTCCCGTAATTCATCTTCCCTGCATAAATTACTCCAAGGCTGAGATCGACTCGACTCTTGCCGAGATAGATGCGTGCGGAATTGAGAACATTCTCGCGCTCAGAGGCGATATAAATCCCGATATTCCGCCGAAAACCGATTTTCGTTATGCGAGTGACCTCATAAAATACCTGCGTACAAGGGGCGATTACGACATTGCAGCGGCGTGCTATCCCGAGGTTCATCCCGAGGCTGACAGCTTTGTAGACGACATTCGCAACCTTAAGATCAAGGTGGATTCAGGCGCGGAGCATCTTATCACACAGCTCTTCTTCGACAACGATTCGTTTTATGAATTCCGTGAAAAGGCAGCGATCGCAGGAATAAACGTGCCGATCGAGGCAGGCATCATGCCTGTTGTCAACAAGAAGCAGATCGAGCGTATGGTGACAACATGCGGTGCGAGTCTCCCGAAAAAATTCGTTCGGATCATGCAGCGCTACGAGCATAATCCCGAGGCTCTCCGCGATGCAGGTATAGCATATGCGATAGACCAGATTGTTGATCTCGCGACTGAGGGTGTTGACGGTATCCATCTTTATACGATGAATAAGCCTTACGTTGCAAAGCGCATCAGCGAGGCAGTCTCTGGAATAATAGGGGCTTCCTATGAGACTTGATCCGATAGATATATCCGAAGCTTTACGATATATGTGCGTTAAAGGTGAACCCGATGATACTGTTGCAGAGCTATTGAATAAGTATTCTACACTGTTGGCTGACTCCTTGAATGCAAGGTATGTCTATAGACGAGTCGAACTTACCTTTTCCGAGGACGGTGTCCGTGCTGACGGGCTTGTTCCTGCGCTGACCGGCTCGGATATCCGACGTCATCTTGACGGTTGTTCGGAAGCCGTTTTCCTTGCCGCAACCCTGAATTCGGATGCCGACAAGCTTATAAGACGTGCGGCTGCCGCTTCGGCTGCGGAAGCGCTCGTGTGCGACAGTCTGTGCAGCGCCGCGATCGAACAGGTTTGCAATAAAGCGGAAAACGAGATATTCTTCGGCAGTGAGCCTGTTTACCGCACATGGCGTTTCAGTCCCGGATATGGCGATCTGCCGCTTTCTTTGCAGCATGAATTGCTCGGCTTCCTCAATGCAGGCAGGCGTATCGGTCTGACCGTGAATCCCTCGGGAATGCTCGTACCGACGAAATCCGTCACTGCGGTAATAGGTATCTCCGAAACGCCTCGTGAACCGACTTCCCACGGCTGTGCATCCTGCAATATGCGCGGACGATGCATCGGAAGCAGGTGTCAGTCGGCACATCAATAGACCTGTGTCGTCAAAAAATGCTCGAATGTGTCATAGTGACGATAAATCGACCCAAAATCTATATACTATTGATATTGACATGGAGCAGTGTGAAATGTTATAATATAAAAAAGCGCATTTTTCAAGGTAATGACAGATGTGCTTTTTAGAAATTGGGAGTAATTGATTATGAAAAAAATAAAAGCAGCATTAGCGGTTCTGACCGCGCTTACAGCCGCTGTCACATGTACATCGTGCGGCAATAAAAAGGATGAAAAGCCGCTCCGTGACCTCGATGCTGAGGTAAGAGAACAGATAGACAAGATCGCTCAGAATGACACGCTTCTTGAGAACAAGATCCCCAAGGACGACAAGAATAAAAATACGATCAAATGGATGGCTACATGGGATATCAACCCCGATGGTACGGGAAAGAATGTCCCCACGGAGCTTGCAGTTTTTCAGGAATGCTACAACGGCAAGGTCGAGTGGATAAAAGTAACATGGGAGAACCGCTATGAGAAGCTCGCTCAGGCTATCCAAAGCGGTGACGGCGTTGATTTCTTCTATGCAGGCGATAAGGATGCATTCCCGAAAGGCGTTGCAAGTGATATGTTCGTTCCGGTAGACGACTACATTGATTTTGACTCAGACCTGTGGAAGGATGTCAAGGACATAAATGATTCCGCTATGTTCGGCGGAAAGCATTATATGGCTATTATTGAGGTGACAGGCGACAATATTGCCTGCGTTTACAATAAAAAGACGATCGCCGAAAACGGTCTCGACGACCCTGCTGACCTCTATGCAAAGGGAAAGTGGGATTGGGATGCTTTCGAGGGTATGCTCAAAAAGTTCGTTGATACCGACAATCAGCGCTACGGAATCGACGGCTGGTGGTATGAATTCGGTCTCATAAATACGACAGGCGTTCCTGCCGTAACTATGAAGGACGGCAAGCTCGAGAGCAATCTATCGAATCCGAATATGGAACGCGTTCAGAACTGGCTATATGAGCTTTACTCCTCAGACTGCATCGCTATAGGCGTCGGCAAATTCGGTTGGGAGGATAAGCCCGAATACATAGGCGAGGGCAAGGAGCTCTTCTATCCCGTGGGACTCTATGAGTTCTATACGGCTCCTAATCAGTGGAAAACAAAGTTCGGCGAGGACGCTTTCTTCGTTCCAATGCCGAAAGACCCCGAGGCTGACGAGTATTATGTCCCGTGCGGAACGAATTCGTATGTATTCGTTGCAGGCGGAAAGAATCCACAGGGCGTTGCGCAGTATCTCAACTGCAAGCGCTGTGTTTATCTCAATGAAGAGCTTAGGAGCATCGCCGATAAGCAGATGGTCGAGGACTACGGCTGGACTCAGGAAATGATAGACATGAAGAACGAGATGCAGGCTCTTGCCGATGCAAATCCTTTTATCGACTTCTCTCAGGGCGTTTCCAAGGACTGCGGTGAGCTCCTTGATAAACAGCTCCGTGAAGCGGCAAAAGGTACTCCGTGGAATGAGACATATGATACGATCAATGCAGTCGTTGAGACACTTATAGATGAAGCGAATGACAGCGCTAAATAACTAAAAATTTTCATTTAGATATTGCAAAAGCATCACAATTGTGTTATACTATTAGATAGGTCTAAAAATAACAAAATATAGGAGGCGATTAGTTTATGGCAACAGTTCTTGTAACAGGCGGATGCGGACTTATCGGTCAGCATGTTTGCTCCGGACTGCTAAAAAAAGGTAACGTGGTAATTTCTGCCGACCGTGAGGAAGGTCATTACAATACCGGTAAGGCACGTTATACTTTCGTTCAGGCTGATCCCACAGACAGAGATAAATACGAAGAAATATTTGAAAAAAACAAGATCGACATTCTTGTGCACGCTGCGTGTACGGTGGATAATGATATGGGCAATATTGTCGAAGAGAAGCAGATGAGCGATTGCAGATCGTGTGACAAATTCATTTACGAGCTCGCTTTCAGCTCAGGTGTAAGCAAGATAATCATGCTCAGCACAAGTCAGGTCTATGAACAGCCCGATACGCGTGAGCCTATCCGTGAAGATCATCCGCTAAAGCCGATAACCAATTACGCCGTTATGAAGTTCGCTTCGGAAAAGGCATTTGTTGAAGCGCTCGGTTCAAAGCAGGACGTAATTTGTGCGATAATTAGATTTGCACCCGTTTATACACATGATTTTGTTGATAACCTTGTTGCAAAGATCACCGATCCAAAGAGCGGCGGATATTTCGTTTACGGCAAGGGTCAGTACGGATTCCAGTTCTGCTGTGTCCACAATCTCGTTGACTTTATTCTCTGCTTCGTGAAAAATGCCGATTCACATAAGTATTCTGGCGTTTATAATGTTGGCGACAAGCTGCTTATCACGGCTCTCGATATCATCAATTTCATGAGACTCCACCATCGTCTCGGAACCGTAGTTCAGAAGAATTCGGGCGGTACGATCTCAAAGTTCATTCAGAAAATTGGCGGCAGCAAGGAGGAAAAGACGAATTATCGTTATCTCAATCTTGCAAGACTTATGAGCAATACGATGCTCGACAATACAAAAGCTGCAAAGCTCCTGTCATTGAGGTGGGATCTGTATAAAACAAAGTGATCTCACTTTGCATGGTTTTATGATAAGTTTTTCGGGAAAGAGCCTTNNTTTCCCGATTGTTCTTTAACTTAAAAAGGCTATATACGGTCAATTGCCATATATAGCCATTTTAATTATTTCATATTAATAGTATCGGTATCAAGCGTGTGGGCTTCCTTGCTTGTACCCGAAGATCGTATCTCTGAGCATTGCTGTCAGAGTCAGATATACTGCTCCGCCGACTATTCCCGAGAACGCTATAACGGCAAATGCCGAATCTGCACGGCACGAGCTTATAGTGCGGGCGATATAAGCTGCTGCACCGCACATTGCTCCCGAGTAGAGGACGGCTGCCGCTGAGGAGAATGTCGGTCTGAGCTTGGCTGCCTTGAAATAGCAGATGAGGGCTGTCGCTGCGATGAATATGTAGCATATCGTTGTCGAAAGCGCTGCTCCGTCAACTCCGATAAACGGTATGAGAGCAACGTTCCCGATGAGCTTGAGAACTGCTCCGAGCATCATGATCCTTAACGGCGCTGAGGGCTTGCCGATCGCCTGAAGCATACTGAAGATAGGGTACGATACGCACAGACAAACCATTCCGGGCATGAGCAGTCTCAATGAGCTTGCGCAAAGAGCGACCTCATCGGACTGCTTCGGGAACAGAAAGGTAAGCACTTCGTGCGAGAGAAGTCCGATCCCGACAGCGCATGGTATTGCTATAAGAAGCGAGGTCGAGATCGCCTGCATCGTGCTTTTGGCAAGCGAGTCCCGATCGCCTTTTGACCACGCTTCGGTGATGGTGGGGAGTATTCCTTTCCCGAGCATATTTGTCACCGACGGGACAAGATTGAACACTGTGAGCGCTATTCCCGCATATGACCCGTAGACAAAGTGCGGAAGCTCGCTCTTCGGGATGCCGCTCGGGAGAGTCATATTTCCAGAAAACAGCGTGATACAGCCGATGACAGTCCCCATGTCGATCAGCGCGGTGAGGTTTGTGACGAGCGAACTTGCACCTGTCGGGAGGGCAGTTCGTATAAGCTCGCGGACGATCTCTCTGCGGCTCATTACAGGTGTTCCTTTTGGGAGCTTTGTGCGTCTGCGAAAGAGCAAAAACAACCTTAATACGATCAGCGCGCCGAGCGATGACAGCGTTACACCGAGAATACCTGCGGCTGCGGCGAGCGCCCGAATGTCGGTGCAGTGCGGAAAATAACGCATGAGAGCATCCCCGTGCTTTGTGGCATAGCTGCACAGGAAAAGTCCCATGCCCACTTTCACGACGCCCTCTGCAAGCTGAGAGAAAGCAGTTGGGTACATATTGCTTAGTCCCTCGAAGTATCCGCGTTCGACAGCGGTGATGCATCCGAAAAGTACTGACGGCGCGATCATGAGGACAGCGGTCTCAGCCTCTTTTATGCCTGTCGCGTAGATGCAGAACGGTCTTGCAAGAGCGATCACGAGAATGCTGCCGACCGCTCCTGCTGCGGAAAAAAGCGAAAGCGCTGTTTTCCGCACTCTTACGGCGTTTTCGGGCATATCGAGGGCTATGCTCTGCGCCGTGAGCTTTGCGACCGCGGAGGAAAGTCCCGTTACCGTGAGGGCGTAAACAGGAAGGAAAAGACTGTATGCGCAGCTAAAATAGCTCATTCCTACTCCGCCGAGCAGATTGGTGAGAGGTATCTTGAACAATGCTCCGAGCACTTTTGCGGCGGCTGCGGAGATCAGAAGTATAAGTGAGCTTGTGAAAAAATTCTGTTTTTTCATTAAAACCATACCTTTTTTTGAAATTATATCTAAATATATGTTGCCAAGAATTAAAATATGTGGTATAATGTATATTGGACTTTATGCTTTAATTGAATATAGGTACGATTACTATAAAAATTATATGAAAGGCTGGTATCATAATGGAATATAAGTTTTCCGATAAGGTAAGCGGATTAAAGGCTTCCGCTATTCGTGAGATACTCAAATTCACTTCCGATCCCGAGGTCATCTCATTCGCTGCCGGAAATCCCGCTCCTGAGGCTTTTCCGACAGAGAGGATCGCCGAGATCTCCGCTGAGCTGCTCGGCAGCGACCCGATCCTCGCTCTCCAGTACAGCGTTACGGAGGGCTACGGTCCATTGAGGGAATACCTCAAGACGTGGATGACGAGCAAGGGCTGCTTCCATTCGGAATTTGACGACCTTATCGTCACATCAGGCGGTCAGCAGGCTAACGAGCTGTCGTGCAAGGTGCTCCTCAACGAGGGAGATACGCTTCTCTGTGAGTCGCCAAGCTTTATCGGCTCGCTCAACGCTTTCCGTTCCTATAACGTGAACCTTGTAGGAATCGAAATGGATGATGACGGGATCAATCTTGAAGCTCTCGAAAACGCTCTCAAGACCGAAAAGAACGTGAAGGTGCTCTACCTTATCCCGAACTTCCAGAATCCTACGGGACGCACTATGTCGCAGGCTAAGAGAAAGGCAGTTTACGAGCTTGCCTGCCGTTACGACTTCATGATACTCGAGGACGACCCCTACGGAGAGCTTCGCTTTTCAGGGGAAAACGTTCCCACGATCAAGAGCCTCGATACCGAGGGCAGGGTTATCTACTCAAGTACGTTCTCCAAGCTCATCTCACCCGGATTCCGCACAGGTTTTGTTTCAGCTCCTGCACCGATCGTTCAGAAGATCATCGTTTGCAAGCAGGTCTCAGATGTTCACTCGAATATCTGGGCACAGGTCATCTGCCACCGCTTTATGACGTCGGTTAATGTTCCCGAGCACTTTGAAAAGCTCCGCGCAATTTACAGGAACAAGTGCGGTCTGATGTGCTCGTATATCGAAAACGGCTTCTCCGATCAGGTACGCTATATCAAGCCGGACGGCGGTCTGTTTATCTGGTGCACTCTCCCCGACGGCTGCGATATGAACGAATTCTGCACAAAGGCAGTTCGCGACTATAAGATCGCTGTTGTTCCCGGAAATTCGTTTAGCATCAGGGAGGACGAAAAGAGTCACTCCTTCCGACTTAATTACTCAACACCTACAAACGAGCAGATCTCAACGGGTATGGAGATACTTGCACGTATGACAAAGGAAATGCTCGGTTAATTTCGGCAGGATCCTGCCGCAGCATAATACGAAAGGAAAATCACTATGGCAAACAAATTTGAAAGAATCCCCGTTACACAGAAATATCTTATGACAAGAGGTCAGGCTTTGAACTTCCCTGCAAAGTATTTTGATATGAAGTTCAGCAAGGGTGACGTTTTCGGAATGGTTATAGATATTCCCATGAGCTCGGAAGTGCTTGCTTCAATGGTATGCTTCATCAACGGTGCAGCCAACCTCTATTTTAACAACGGCGGCGAGTATTCGGGAGCTGCTCAGAAGTACAGAAACCTTGTGCAGGCTGCTCATACTCTCGTAAACAACACCAAGATCCTCGTTCCGCAGGGCGAAAAGGTGAAGAAGTACGATCTCCCCATGGGCAGACTCCAGAACATTTATATGCTCACAACAGGCGGAGTTTACAAGGTAGTCGTTGACCCGATGAACATTCCCGATGACAATCCTGAGCTCCGCACAACATATATCCTTTACCAGCGCGTTCTCAACGAGCTCAGACAGTGCCAGCTCAAGGATGAGGCTGAGATGAGAAAGCAGCAGGCAGGAAAGTAAGGAGACCCCAAATGGACGATAAGAAGCTTATTTTAAGTGGTATCCAGCCCACAGGTACGTTTACGCTCGGCAACTACATTGGCGCTGTTCGTAACTGGGGAACGCTTCAGGATGAGTATAACTGCATCTACTGTGTTGCTGATATGCACGCTATCACAGTAAGACAGGAGCCTGCAAAGCTCAGACAGAACACACTTAATTCCTATGCGCTCCTGATGGCTTGCGGCGTTGATCTGGAGAAGTCTATCCTCTTCATCCAGAGCCATGTCAAGACCCATGCAGAGTTGAGCTGGGTTCTCGGCTGCAATACTCAGTTCGGCGAGCTTTCGAGAATGACTCAGTTCAAGGACAAGAGCCAGAAGCACGCAGACGACGTAAATTCAGGACTTTTCACATATCCTGTGCTCATGGCTGCCGACATTCTCGCCTATAATGCCGACCTCGTTCCCGTTGGTGTAGACCAGAAGCAGCATCTTGAGCTTGCAAGAAATATCGCTCAGCGCTTCAACCAGCGCTACGGCGACTTCTTCAAGCTTCCTGAGCCGTATATCCCGAAAATGGGCGCAAAGGTAATGTCGCTTCAGGATCCTACTAAGAAAATGTCAAAGTCGGATGAGAACCCGAATGCGTGCATCCTCATCCTCGATGACAAGGATACCGTTATCCGTAAATTCAAGCGCGCAGTGACCGACAGCGATGCCGAGGTCTGCTTCCGCGAGGGTAAGGACGGTATCAACAACCTCATGACGATCTATTCCGTATTCACGGGTAAGGATATGGACACTATAACCGCTGAATTTGCAGGCAAGGGCTACGGAGATTTCAAGCTTGCGGTAGGCGAGACCGTTGCAGACTCTCTTGAGCCGATTCGCACGGAATTTGAACGTCTCATTCAGGACAAGGCTTACCTCAAAAAGTGCTATACGGAGGGCGCAGAGAAGGCGCTTCGTTACTCACAGCGCGTTGTTTCAAAGGTTTACCATAAGGTAGGCTTTGTGGATAAAGGCTGATGATTTGTTAATTTAATACAAAACGATTTTGTCGATCAAAGAGTATTCCGTAAAATCTACAAAATTGCGAAAATTGCTTGCAATTTATCAAAATTTAGGGTATTATATTATAGGTAATGCGGTGCAAATCCGAGTACATCGTGATTTAACAGCGTTTTTACTTACGTTCCCGATCTTAAAAAGGGGTTGTATTTATATGGTTGAATTTCAGCAAAAGTCAAGCTACGGTATAGATGATTTGCGTGAGATCGTCGGACTGCTCAGAGGTGAGGGCGGATGCCCATGGGATCGAGAACAGACCCACAGCTCGATAAGAGCCGATCTGATCGAGGAGACCTGTGAAGTCTTGGAGGCTATTGATCTCGAGGACTCCGAGCTGCTTAGAGAGGAGCTCGGCGATGTGCTGCTTCAGGTAGTCATGCACTGCCAAATGGAGGAGGAGACCGATTCCTTCACCTTTGACGATGTGTGCGATGAGGTCTGCAAAAAGCTTATCGTCCGTCATCCGCATGTTTTCGGCGATACCGTCGTGAGCAATACAGAGGATGTTCTTAAAAACTGGGATTCGATCAAAAAGGAGACCAAAGGACAGGTCACCTATACGGATACTCTTACGAGCGTTGCGAAGTCGCTTCCTGCTCTAATGAGGGCTCAGAAGGTCGGCAAGCGCGCTAAACGTGCAGGTATGGACTTCAAGTCCGCTGAGGATGCTATGCAGTGCATCAGCTATGAAAAGGCTGAACTTGATGAGGCTATCGCTTGCGGCGATAAGACTGCTATTGAGGAGGAGATCGGCGATATGATCTTCTCGTGCGTTAATGCTGCAAGACATCTCGGTGTGGATGCCGAAATGGCTTTGAGAGCCGCTACGGATAAGTTTATCGCTCGTTTCGCTAAGACCGAGGAACTCGTTTCTATCGACTCCTATGACATGAAAGAGCTCTCGATAGAGGAGCTTGATGTGTATTGGGATAAAGCTAAGGCTATGCTGCGTGATTGACGCTGTGTACCAAAAAATTAAATTGGAGGAAATCAAAATGACAAAGACAGAACTTATTAACGCTATTGCAGATAAAGCTAACTGCACTAAGAAGGACGCTGCTGCTGCTCTCGACGCTACAGTTGCTTCTATTCAGGAAGCCCTCGAGAACGGTGATAAGGTTTCGATCACAGGCTTCGGTACATTTGAGGTTCGTGAGAGAGGCGAAAAGACATGCATCAATCCTAAGACAAAGGAAAAGATGGTTTGCCCTCCCTGCAAGGCTCCTGCTTTCAAGGCTGGCAAGTCTCTCAAGGATGCTGTTAACCAGTAATCACTACTGAGCAAAATGCGGCTGTCGGGTGAACTCGGCGGCCGTTTTTATATGGAGGTTGATTTATGAGACTCGACAAGTATTTAAAGGTGACAAGGCTCATCAAGCGCAGGACTGTTGCGAATGATGCCTGCGATGCAGAAAAAATCTTCGTCAACGGCAAGGCGCAGAGAGCGTCCTATGACGTTAAGGTCGGCGACATCATCGAGATAAATATGGGAACAAGACCGATAAAGGTCAAGGTTCTGAACGTCACCGAGTATGCTACAAAGGAAAATGCGGCTGACAACTATGTTGTAGTTGAGGACTGAATCAGTACGCACATATAGCCAAAAAATCCCTCCTGCGGATCATTCG
>DHYN01000059.1:0-6528 GCA_002414125.1 Ruminococcus sp. UBA5129
GAGCTCCTTTGCGAGAGCAACGACTCCCTCAACATCGGTAGCGCCGACTCCGAAGCACTCTGCGTACCTTGATATACCGCCGTTTCCGGGAGTACAATAGATTTTTCCGACATGACGGCTCTCGGCAAGCTTCATGATGATAGCGTGCTCACGTCCGCCTCCGCCGACTACAAGTATATTTTTCATTGGTGATTCCTCCTAAATAATTATTCGCCGATGTACTCCACCGATGCGAGCATTTTTTCGATAACTCCCGAGTAGCGTTTGAACGTTTCAGCGGGAGCATCTATACATACTGTGAGAACCTTTCCGTTTTTCTCGATATAATATGTCGATGTGTCCCATGAATCGTGATCATCATCGAAATAATCGAAAACGTAGGAAAAGGTGTTGTCTCCTATGGTCTTAACTCCGTGATCTATCTTCTCACCGTATTGGTTTTCCTCCAAAGCGGCATAGTAAGTCTTATAGTAAGCCACGTCTTCAGCACGCTCCTCGGGCGTCATGGAGCGTCTGTCTTCCTCCTCGTAGAATGATACACTCACACCGGTAGTCGAGAACCAGAGCGTATCGTCGCTGCCGTAGCTATGTTCCCGCTTCTCAAACATGTTGTTTACCTTGAAGCTGAAGTTCTCTGTGGAATATGTCTCAAGTCTGCCCTCCTCGATAGTGTATATTTCCTCCTTTGAGAGGTCGGAAAATTCTATCGAGTCAAGTATCTGCTGAATATCGGCTAATATAGCGTCCGTATCGTCAGCCATGCCGTATGAATATGTCACCTGATATATAATTCCGTTGTGCTCGACAAAATTGACGACCCTGTTCATATTGCAGTCGGAGTACATCGAGGTATAATACTTATACTCAAAGGTATATGAATCATCCCCGTTGAATGTCGAGCTCTTAGGCATCTCGGAATAGGTCACCATGCTGCTTTCCTTTTTGCTTTCATATTCGGAATACGCATAGTCCTTGATCGTGGAATGGAAGCTGTCGAGCTTCGGGGAGATGCTGACAGTTGACCAGAACTCCGAGAGATTCTCCGAGACCTTATAGCGGAATGACACGCTGCCGTTTGATTCATTCTCCTCTTCCTGCGTTACACTTCGTGCGGGAGCTTCGTACCATCTGTCGCCGCAGCTTACATTGTAGTACTTATTCTCAAAGTCGGTGCCGCCCTCGGGAGGAACGAATGTATCGGGGAATTCAACGGAATCGAGCAGCTCTGTGCATACCTGCTTTGCAAGCTCCTCGTGTTCCTTATTGCAGCATATGCTCACCGAAAACGTAGTATCACCGTAGCTGATCGCAAACGAGCTGTAGTAGTCCTTTCCCTCATCAGGCTTGCAGGCGAGCGTCATCTGGGCTATGTCGTAGTTCTCCGACCTGAACACCTCGTTCACAACGACCTCATCATCGCGGAAAACCGCCTTTGTCAGGTAATCGTTGACGGTCTGCGGAGTCATGCCCTTTCTGCCTAAGGCGACAGGACCGTAGATGTTTATCTCCATGCCCTTGTATGTATAATTTCTGTCATCGTCTTCCTTTAACGGCTTGAAGTCGCTTCTCAGCTTGTACTTTATACCGCTGCTCGTCTCTACGGTCTCATAGCTTTCTGCCTTCTGAAAGACCCATGATGTATTATCGTCATCCTTAGCGCCTTTTCCCTTGCAGGAATAGCACGAAAACGATAACAACACTGCTAAAATGGTCGCTGTGATTCTTTTTTTCATAATTATTCTCCTATATCATGATGTTTTTGGGTTTGTGATAACGAGTCCGCTCAGAAGCTCCATTGCGCTATCGAACAGTTCGTCATATGTGTCATCCATGAGCATTATCTGCACCGAGTAAAGAGCCTGATCGGTCTCGAAGAAATACGCATCAATGCACGCTCCGCTGCTGTGAAGCATATGGATATGATGAGCGTTATAGCCGAACAACTCACACTCCTCATGATCGGGCTTAGCATTCTTCTCGGAAAAACTGTCGTAAGCCGCTCTTGCGGCAGTCTCGGCGTCAATGCGGCTCGACTTTGAATCGGCGCTGATACGGACAAGCGAATTCATCTCGCCCACGCTGTCAGCCTTGGTGTAGCCGAAAATGACCGTGCTCTCCTCTACTGCGGAAATACCCCAATTTCCCGCAGATTCTATACTGAACTCCGGACATGTATAGTCGGGAGTCTCGCTGACGGCTGTCTCATCGTAGGTTACCGTCTCGAGGAGGGCTTGAAACGCCTCCTCATACTGCTTATCGTACTTGCTCAGATATATCGCCATAAACGAGAGCAGCGTACCCTTTGGACTGCTAATCGTTACAAAGCGTACCTTTGCGTAATCGTTTCCGTTCATCGTTCCCGAAAATTCACAAGCATCAAAGCCGTTTATTTCATACTCCGACTTCTCGATGCCGACTATATCCTCACCAAAGCTTTTCAGGTAAGCTTCGCCGTAAAGCGACGCCGAAACGCGTACCTCGTCCGTGACCGTTACTCCGACAACAGACGATTGGTAGACGTCGTTGATGAGTCTGAACGTATACTTGAACTTATCCGAATATGCTCCGTGGTACGGGCGAAGAGCCTTGCCGATATTGAACGAGAAGCCTTTCATCAGGTACTGCTTCTCGTCCTCCGAGACCTCGGTGATCGGCTCGGTGACAGGCTCGGTAGGCTTTTCGGTAGGCTCCTCGATCTCGTCTATGACCTTTTCGGAGGACTCCTCAGCGACACTGCTCTGCTCCTCGTGCCGACTCCTACAGCCGCCGCATGTCAGCAGTAACGATGCGGCAAGCATGATTGGTAAAAGTTTGATTTTCATGTATTATCCTTTTAATATGAATTATCAAAGCGACTCCGTTCGACTCTTTGCATCAGAAACAGAAACGGAACAGCTCCGGTATGAAATATTATTAGTGGTGGAAAAGTCTTATTCCTGTAAACGCCATAGCGATGTTATACTTATTGCAGGTCTCGATAACGTTGTCATCGCGGATAGAGCCGCCCGGCTCGGCAATGTACGAAACGCCGCTCTTCTTAGCGCGCTCGATGTTGTCGCCGAACGGGAAGAAAGCATCCGAGCCGAGACATACATCGGTATTCTTTGCGAGCCAAGCCTTCTTCTGTTCAACGGTAAACACCTCGGGCTTGACCTTGAATATCCTCTGCCACTCGCCCTCGCGGAGAACGTCCTCATACTCATCGCCTATATAAACGTCGATAGCGTTGTCACGGTCGGCACGACGGATATCGTCAACGAACTGAAGTCCCATTACCTGCGGAGACTGTCTGAGCCACCAGTTGTCAGCCTTCTGACCTGCGAGACGTGTGCAATGTATTCTCGACTGCTGACCTGCTCCGATGCCGATAGCCTGACCGTCCTTGACGTAGCATACCGAGTTGGACTGAGTGTACTTGAGAGTGATGAGCGAGATCATAAGGTCGTCAAGCTTGTCGGCAGGAATCTCCTTATTATCGGTAACGATATTGGAAAGAAGCTCCTTATTGATGTCGAGCTCGTTTCTTCCCTGCTCGAAAGAAACTCCGTACACCTGCTTTGTCTCGAGCGGAGCAGGAGTGTAGCTCTCGTCTATCTTAAGGATGCAGTATGTGCCCTTTCTCTTGGACTTGAGAATTTCGAGAGCTTCCTCATCGTAATCGGGAGCGATGATACCGTCGGATACCTCACGCTGTATCATCTTAGCCGTGCATACGTCAACCTTATCGGAAAGCGCAATGAAATCGCCGTATGAGGACATTCTGTCAGCGCCTCTTGCTCTCGCGTATGCGCTTGCAAGGGGTGTAAGCTCACCGAGATCGTCCACCCAGTATATCTTTTTGAGGTCGTCTGAGAGCGGTCTGCCGATAGCTGCACCCGCAGGCGAAACGTGCTTGAATGATGTAGCGGCACAAACGCCCGTTGCCTTTTTAAGCTCCTTAACGAGCTGCCAGCCGTTGAAAGCGTCGAGCAGGTTGATATAGCCCGGCTTGCCGCAGAGCACCTCTATCGGGAGCTCGCTTCCGTCAGCCATATAGACTCTTGACGGCTTCTGATTCGGGTTGCAACCGTATTTTAACTGCATTTCATTTGACATGATAATGTCCTCCTTAATTATAAAATTCATATTCATATTCTGTATATTCCGTATATGATGCTTCCTCGCCGAATACGAAGTATTCTTCCTTTATAAGGCGGTTTTCGGAATTATAGGTATATTTTGTTAACTGCGGAAAATCTGAACCAGCGTATGTAGCATCAATGCTTGCTGTATTGCCGTTGTCATCATAGGTGTAACGCTTAGTGTAAATTAATAAATCTTTTTTAAAGTTTTTTTCGACCAAGATCCTGCCGTCTGAATCATATTCATATTCATAGGTTGAAATGTAACCTCTGTTAGAGTTGACATAGTTCATTTCCGTCCGCAACGGATTTGAATGCTCGTCATAGGTAGATACCGAAGTATACCACGGCTTACCGTTATGTTGGTAGCAGAATGTTTTATTCAGGACGGTTTTATCATTTCTGTACTCAATTTGACAATGCGACTGAATATCATCTAATGAAGAAACCGAATTAGATTCTGCTATTGTACCATCGTCATTGTATTTATAGGAATAGGAACAGTCAAACGTCGTTGCCCATTCATCATTTGAATCCTCTGTCGGTTGAGAAAAAAGATAAATACAATTGTCATGCTCATTGAAAAATCTGAAGCATATAGTTGAAAGCTTACCCTCGATATATTCCAGCTCCGTCTGTCGGTAAACGGCATTTTCGGGAACTTTAATATCAAAATCCTCCGCAGTAACTTCTGTCGGAGCAGTCTGCTCCCCGATCGTTTCCTCGTCGGCAGTTGCTTCTGCCGTAGTATTTTCAGCGGCGGTGACTTCTGTAGGAGCTTCTATTCGGTCGAAAACCGATCCTGCTCCGGACGCTTTCTCCGATGAAGTTTCTGAACCGCAGGCAGTGAGAAAAACAGAGCATACTGCTGCCGTCAATATTATTTTACGGATGCTTCTGACTTTCATGTTGTAAAAATCACTTATTCTTATTAACAATGCGAGTCTCAACCGTACCGTCCTCAAGATTCACATAGCGTACAAAGAGCGAGACCTTGTTATCCTCGTTGAGATTTGTCCAGAGCATATCGGTGAACTCGTCAATGCTGCCCGAAATTCCCACAAGCTTCGGCTCGCCCTCAAAGCTCGGGAGCGGATTTCCGTCACCCATATATGTGTGGATGAAGTGACCCTCGCCGCTGATAGGGTTATTGTAGCTGAATGTGTATCTCTGGCACGAATCGGGATTGCCGTTAGCGCTCTTGAGAATAGACATGGCGTAGTTGAAGCCGCCGTCATCGAAGCGGAGGATTCCCGAGATACGGGGCGTATAGTTGGGAGCATCGTCCTCGAACTCTCTTGTACGGAGGGACTGCTCAAATGTAAACTGCTTGTCCATAAGCTCGTAGATAGTGTCGGTCTGGTCGCCGTTTGTAACGATGAGCTTGCTGCCGAGCACTCTCACGGGAGCATAGATAATGAGGTGGGGATCGGAGAGCTTGCTCGGATCGAACGCCTGAGTACGGATTCCGTCACCGTCCTCAACGAAAACGCGGTTTCGGCTGTTCTCGCTTCTTCCCATGATGAAGTATCCCGTAACAGCGTACTTTCCGTCTGACGACTTGCCGATAACGATACCTCTTCCGGGGTAAGCGTTAGAGCTGAGTTCCTGTGCAAGATCAAGTTTTTTCATAGTGATTACTCCTTTATGAATTATAGTTTTTTAACCTTTATTCCTTTACATAAGCCCTTCCGTCAACGATGTCTATCCTGTCCTCGCAGAAGAGCGAAACAGCCTTCGGGAGGAGCTTCCACTCGACATTCTCCATTATCCTTTTCTGGAGCACTTCGGGCGTATCACCGCGCTTTACATCGACAGTGCCCTGAAGGATTATCGCGCCTGCATCGGCTTCCTCGTTAACGAAATGTATAGTAGCTCCAGAGACCTTTACGCCGTACTCAAGAGCCTTTTCGTGTACCTTGAGTCCGTAGAAGCCCTCACCGCAGAATGACGGTATGAGCGCAGGGTGAACGTTGATGATCTTATACGCATAAGCCCTTGTGACACACTCGTCAAGTATCGTCATAAATCCTGCAAGAACCACAAGATCTGCCTTTTCCTCATCAAGAGCCGCAAGGACAGCCTTGCTGTAGCTCACGCTGTCGGAAAAATCCTTTCTCGGTATGACCCTTGATGCAATGCCGTTGTTTTTCGCTCTTTCGAGAGCATACGCATCGGGCTTCGAGGAGATCACGCAGGTGATCCTTCCACCGTGTATCTCTCCTGCACGCTCAGAGTCGATGAGCGCCTGAAGGTTCGTACCGCCTCCCGATACGAGCACAACTATATTTTTCATTTTCTTCCTCCAAATCAGAACATTTTCGGTATCATACCAATCATCTAAATTCAGATAGACAAAGTTTATCTGAATTTAGCCGCTGCAGGCGGCGTAGAGGATTGTATGAGA
>DHYN01000059.1:6571-9067 GCA_002414125.1 Ruminococcus sp. UBA5129
CGGATTTTTGGGGAGTAGTATCAGATAAGTGCGAGCATCGCCACTGCAAACGCAAATACCGAAAAGATCAGAAGCTTAGTGTAATACGCATACATTTCCTTTTCGCGTCCCTTGAAATAGAACAGCTTGAGATCATCCGGGAAATAGCATATCAGCGTACTGTCGCCGGGCATGAACTGCTTGATATTCTGGGCGACAGAATAAGGTGACTGAACGGGAAGACCGTCCTCGGTCTCATACTTGAGCACAGGGATGACCTTGCCTCTGCGAGTCTTGTTGTATCCCACTATCTCGCCGTAAACAGGTACCGATTCCTCGAATCTGGACTTTGTACGGTAGATATGGAGCAGACAGTCCAGTGCAAGCGCTGCAAAAACAATGAGAAGTCCGTGCAGGAAGCAGTGCTTTGCAAGGGTGATCGTAATCACGACTGCCGAAACTGCAAACCAAGTGATGTCAAAATAATCAATTTTCATAAGCTCACTCCGGAAACTGGACGTGACCCTGTACGATGACCGAATCGTCTGTCTCAAGGGGGATCCCCTCGTCCACTATCACCTGACCGTATATATCGGTGATACGGAACGTGAACGGACCCTCGCCCATTTCCATACTTTCAAAGTAATTGTAATTGCGGCGCGGTATCTCAACGAACTCGCCGTTCTCATTGAGATACTCGAGCCTTGTTATCGGATAGCGGTGATTGCGGACCTGAACTCCGCACCAGTATTTTGTAGTGCCCTTCTTATACTTGTAGCACACAGGAGCATTTTCAGCCGTATCAAGGGGAATTATCCTCCAGCTCACGGGAACGCGGCCTTTTTCGGCAGGCGCTATGAGCGGAAACGCATCAACGTATAGGTCGAGATCGCCCTTTTTGCCCTCGGGGAGCAGATCGGTCACGAGCATATTTATCGTTCCGAGCTCGCCTGTGACCTCGATATACGCTCCGGCAAGCTGAGCGTTATTGTAGTCGGCAAGGTTCATTGCAACGATCCAGTAGTCGGAGGAAACGGGGTCGAGCATAGCGCATCCGCCCACATATCCGCCGCCGTAGAAAGTACCCTCGCCTGTATGTATCGTTCCCTTGGGCTCGAGGATAAGCTCCTCGTTCACGGTAATATCTTCTGTCGTACCGCCTCCGCGTTCAGGAAAGCTGTCCCCCGCACCGAGTATGAAGTCACGCAGAGCGCACAGCTCGGCATCGGAGAAAGAGCCTCTTGCAGCTATCATGTCGAGCGAGCTGATAACGCCGTCCTTATCGGTATCGGCGTAGGAAACTCCGCCCGTTGAAACAGCTNNGCATAAGACGGCACGGCAAGCAGCATTGAAGCCGCTGCCGCAAATGACGCAAAAATTCTTTTCACGCACATCTCCGCCTTCCTTATACCATCGTATTGCCCCAAAGGCAAAAAAGTCCGAGACCAAAAAGCACAGAAGCAGCGATGATCTTGTATACAAGCTCTCTGTACCGAAAGCTCTTTCGTGAACGGTAATAGATCTCGGTCGGCTTTTTTGGGTCATATCTGACTGTAATAGGTGTATTTGTATCAAACATGCGCATAAGCTCCGCGCATTCGGGGTCTGCCTTTATCGCCCACGGCATACCTTCGGAGGTTATACTCTCGCCGTTTTCCGCAATGAACGCTATAACGGGACGATACTCCCTTGTGATTATCGGGAGGTGATTGACAAGGACGACCCTTATGCGCGAGTCGATGCGGACTATCTCCGCATCAGCGCTGATATATAGATCCTCATCGGTGATACGCTGCCTGCATTGGACAACGCCGACAGCGATCAGCAATATACCGATGAGAATACAGATCAATGCAAATGCGATAAGCATATCATCAGCAGATGATAACGCCCTCTTCGGACTCAACAAGCTCGCCGAGAACGTAAGCCTGCTCGCCTGTCTCGTTGATGGCAGCGATAGCCTTATCGGCATCGTTCTTATCAACTGAGACGATCATTCCGACACCCATGTTGAAGGTGTTGAACATATCGCGCTCAGGGATATTGCCTGAACGAGCAATGAGATCGAAGATAGGAAGTATCTGAACAGCGTTCTTCTCGATCTTTGCAGCAAGGTTGCTCGGGAGTGAACGCGGAATATTCTCGTAGAAGCCGCCGCCCGTGATGTGCGAGATCGACTTTACCTGAACCTTGTCAAGGAGGTTCATGACAGCCTTGACATATATCTTTGTAGGTGTGAGGAGGCACTCGCCGAGGGTCGTGCCGAGATCGGAGAAGTGTCTTGCGAGATTCTGCTCGTTTACGGTGAATACGTTTCTTACGAGCGAGAAGCCGTTCGAGTGAACGCCGCTTGATTTGATAGCGATGAGCACATCCCCTGCCTTCTGTGTCTCGGGCTTTAAGATCTTATCCTTATCGACAACTCCGACGGAGAAGCCTGCGAGGTCGTACTCGTCAACGGGATAGAAGCCGGGCATCTCGGCAGTTTCGCCGCCGATGAGAGCGCATCCCGACTGG
>DHYN01000059.1:9160-9322 GCA_002414125.1 Ruminococcus sp. UBA5129
ATGGCAACGCAGTCGATACCGACAGTGTTGTGCTTATCCATGAGGAAAGCGATCTTGAGCTTAGTGCCGACGCCGTCCGTTCCCGAAACGAGAACCGGCTTGGTGATGCCTGTCATATCCAGCTCAAAGAGACCGCCGAAGCCGCCGATGCCCGAAAGGGCG
>DHYN01000056.1:0-11291 GCA_002414125.1 Ruminococcus sp. UBA5129
TTGCATACATAACAGTAAATGCCGTTGCCATGAGTTTAGTATCAGTTCATGCCGCCCTTGGTAAAGAAGTTATCCTGAATGATTAGGGCACAGCCGCCGACAAAATTATTTTTGCCTTCAAGCTTGCTGAGGACAACTCTGTCGGCAATATCCTCGCCGACGAGACGGATCATCTCACGCTTAACGTAGTCGAACTGCTTCTCGTTAAGCTTGTAGTTGTGAAGGACGATACGCTGGGTAAAGTGGCTGATCGCAATATTATTGATGAGCACCGTATATTTAGCGATAATGTCGTCAACTATGTTTTTAACAGCTTCGTCACCGCGGTGCATAGCGGCAAAAACGGTATCGGTGTTGATCTTGGACTTATCTCCCTCTGTAAGCTCATAGAGCAGAGGAGTCTTATCCTTGGAATAGACCTCAAGGATCGCATTGAGCTGAGCGCCTCTTGAGAGTTCAGCCTTTACCGAGCCGTTCGGATAGCTCTCATAGGGCTTTCCGTTCGGGCTGACGATATATTTCTCGATCGTATATGTATATGAGAGATAGTCGTTTGAAAGCTCATTCTTATTGATGATAGCGAGGTTGACCTGATTTCCGTTGTGGAGGAACGCTTGATTGATCTGATAGCCGTTAAGACCCTTATAGTCGTTGCTTGCAAGAGCCATAAGACCGATAGCGTTTCCGCAGTGAACGTCAATATCGACACCGCTTGAGATCTTGTCAATAAAGCTGGAGAAATCGAGGACGCCGTCCTTGTAGAAGATCTTGAGCTTACCCCACATAGAGGGAACAACACCGATTCCGATGCCGAGCACTTTATCAGGTGTAAGGCAACTGTTCTCGATCATTTCGTTGGACTTCTGGATGATGAAGCTAATAATATCCTTGCTTGTGGTTCTCTCGTCGATTATCATTGAAGCCTTGTCGAGAATATCCGAATTGAGGTTCGTAAGACCAATGCTTACTTCTTTTTCGTCAACAGTTGCGCCGAGTGCGAACTTGCTGTTGACATTGATGTCGATGAGGATCTTTCTTCTTCCCTTTTGAAGCTTCTCCATATTCACGGGAGCTTCACCGATCTCCACGAGGACACCTTCCTCGATCATTTCATTGGTGATGATCGTAACAGCAGCTCTTGTGATCTCGAGTGCGCTTGCCACATCCACTCTTGAGATCGGACCCGATTCTCTGATAACTCGGAGGATCTGCATTCTATTTCTTCTTTTCAGATCCAGCTTACTGATTCCACGTTTTTCCATTAATTAACAACTCCATTCTAAAAAAATACTCATATAAGCGTGCCGCAGTGCAGGCGAGCATGCTCAAAAAATATTTTTGATCTGTCGCTTTTTCACATGGATAAAAAAACCGACAGATCGGTCAGCCGTACCATCAATATATTTTACGGTTTAGCATAAAAATTAAAATACATCCAGTAAATATATTATACCACAATATGCCTAAAAAGGGAACAGCTTTGTCGGATTTTTTTGAATTTCTACGTTTCTGATAAGTTTATTTGAGCTGTTCAAGAGCCTTTTCGGCAATATGCACTAAAATAGGCAAGGTGGCTATGGAGAAAATTGTACCGCCTGTAAAAACTTCAGAAGAATATACAGAGTTTTTATTAAATCTTATGCAATGAAGAGTACACATTGCGGCAGGTNNCCAGGCGGAGCAGCCGATGCAACGACTACCGTGAGCAGTACTTGAGAGTCGCTGCAAAGCGGCAGAAGTGCCGCTGTTACGGCGATCGGGAGCACAATAAGCCGAAGTCCGACAACTACCCAGATGCGGAGATTCTTCAAGAGTCTGAAAATGTTGGTCTGAGAGATCGTTACTCCGGAAACTATCATTGCCATAGGAGTATTCATGTCAGCGATGAATTGCAATGCCTGCGAGGGGAGAGCAGGTATTTTTATTCCCGTGAGGAACATGATAAGCCCTGCGTATATCGAGATCATAGTCGGGGAGCGGAGCGCTTTCAGAGTGCGTTTGAGACCCGATTCCCCTGAGATCAGCATGATGCCATGAGTCCATACGCAGAGATTGAACATCGTGATAAAGGCGGTCAGACAGAATACTCCCTCCGAGCCGAAAAGTGCGCTGACAATAGGGATACCCATGAATCCGCAGTTGGAGTATATCAGGGAAAATCGCTCGATCTCGGTCTCGCGTCCATCCTTTTTGCGGATGAGCAAGTACGAGAGGGCTATCATCACGGCGAATGCGAAAGCCGACAAAAGGAACGACATCCCGAGCTTTTTCNNGGTATTCCTTTTGATATGACATTAGTATTACAACAGGATTTATGACATTGAGCACGAGACCCGACAGATCACGGTTTGTCTCCTTGCCGATAATTCGTGTTTTTGCACAAATAACGCCGACTATTATCAGTACGAGCATTATTACCGTCTGTTTAAAAATAGTTTCTGACATTTCTTATATCACCTACATCATTGTAAGATGTTGCCTATGATCCACCCGAGCGTTCCGCCGATTCCCATGAGCAGCGGTATCGCTATGCCTGCGGCGAATACCGTCTTTTCGGCAGCCGTAAGGAGCTTTTTTCCGGGCTTGATGAACTTTGCCGCGATCCCAAGCATAAGCATCAGTACCAGCCCGAGCACGCATATCACTGCGCCCGTTTTGAAGCCCTCTGGAACGAATGTGAGTACGACGTCGTTTTTGCCCTCGGAAAGCTCGACTGCCATAAATTCGCCGAATCCGCGGTAGATGTCTGTTTTTTTGCCGTTGACGACTGCCGAAAATCCTGCATTATAGGCAAACGGTATATACAGCCATTGTCCCTTATGAGCGTATCCCGTAAGTGTGAGTTTATTGCTCTTTGCGGTTATTTTTGCGGTCGGAGTACTGTTTACGGCTTCCGCGAGCTTTTCTGTATCGAGCGTGTATACGCCAAAGCTCTCTGCGGTAAAGTCGTTCCGCAGCTTTATTGTCACTTTCACCTTTTTGTCGATGAATGTTCCGAGGTCATAGATGCCGTTGATGCGCTTTTCGGGATATTCGCTCTCCTTGCAGATACCGTTGAGGTAAATATCGACCGAGTTGAAGTAATCCTCGCGAAGCGCTGTTGAATAGTTTCCGAAGAGGTCAAAATAAACCTCCTGCGCACCGCTTGTCTCCACGAGCACTGACATTTCGGCAGGCTTTGAGGGGTCGAGCTTGCTGACGATTATTTTTTTGCCGCTGTGTTTGATCTCACAGTTGATAAGCTCCGTGAACGGATGCTCCTCGATGATATTTTCCGCGCCGTAGAGCTTTTCCGCGAGCAGGACTGATGAATCCATTCTCTGCACCTCGGAAGCCCTTTCGGTCTCATTCGGCGGCGTATCGGAGATGACCGCTCCCTCAGAGACGATGAGGTTTCTATAGACTTCTATGAGATGCTTGAAGTCTCTGAGGAGGTTCAGCTCCTTGCAGTTGCCATTCATGTCATACTCTCTTCCCGTTATATAGCGGTTGAGGAGAAAAGCGTCTGTGACAGCCGTTCCGCCGCTGGATGATACGTCCATCCAGTAAGCCGAGTAGCCGAGTCGTTTTGCTCCGAAAAGCCAGTCGCTATCGGTCAGCGAGGTGTAGTGTCCGAGTGAGGCGAACCCCATTCCCTCGGGGAAATTCGAGTAATAATACGTGCCGTTTGATTTGAGCCTATAAAAGTCGTCGTCATAGCTTTCGTGTGCGAACCGCTCGGTCATAAGGAATCTCGGTGTTATGTCGTTCACATCGGAGACGTATACACCGAAACTCAGCAGGCTCTCACCGATCATCAGCGCTCCCATGATGAGGGAGGTGATGCGCTCGGGTAATATCTTTCCGCGCTTGCAGGCGATTAGAAGTCCGTATGTAAGAGCGAAGAGAACTCCGATCGCCGTAAGTACTGCTGCATCGTCATCGTCTACCCACAGCGAATGCACATATGAGGCGAGCCTTTTCCTCATTGTGAGAGCAATCGCCATTGCCGCCGCAGTTACAATGAATGACACTGTAAGAGTGATACGAAGCTGCTTTGCTGACGCGGCATGTACGGACTTGTGCTCCGACAGGAGAGCTGCTGCCGCACAGAGGCACATGAATATGAGTATAAAGCCGTATCTGAGAGGATAAGCCTGATAGCTGCCTGTGTGCCAAAGCTTATTTATCGGGCTTATCACGGCGCTGACGAGAAGAACGACAGTCATAGTGCCGAAGCAGGCGTTAAGTCCCTTGCGGAATATTTCACGGTGGGTGAATATCATAACTGCTGCGGTCCATACGATACCTGTACATGAAAGGAGAGCCGCTTTGTCGCCGATGTGTGAGATGAAGCTTCCGCTGAGGAAAAGTTCAAGGGTCGAGCCGCTTCGTCCCGAGTGTGATAGCTGATGCACGACAGGAATCCACACAATAGCCGATATCATTGCCGCACATATGTCCGCGAGTACGAACCTCATCGCGTGCAGACCACGCTTTTCGGGCTTGCAGCATGTTTTGAGAAGCATCGCAAAGAAGATGACCGAAAAGATTATCAGCATGAAGCTGATGTAGAAGTTGAGATACATCGACAGTGCAAGACATATCGTGAAGCCGATCATTTTACCGTCCTCTGCGAGTCTTATCATGCTCAGGACGAGTATCGGCAGGAGTATCATCATATCGAGCCACATGTTGTTCTGATAATACATCATCACATAGCCGCTGAATGCGTACATCATGCTGAGGATGATGCCGTGAGCAGCTCTGAGTTTCGGAAATTTTCTGACAAGGAAGAATTCCGCGGATGCTCCTGCCAGAGCTGCCTTGAGAACTGTAAGAATGTTGAGAAGGTGTAGCATTTCCGACTGCGGTATGAATGCGCTGATAAATCCGATGGGAGAGCTTACAAAGAAGAGGTAAACTCCCCAGAAGCTCATCCCTGCACCGCCTTGACCGAGCAGGAGAGAGCCGTCTCCACGGAGCGCATTGCGCAGCTCCATGAGAAGCGGCAGGTATTGCTGCTCCATGTCGCACCATGCGATCGAGCGCGCTCCGAACGGGTAAAATCCGAACAGCGCGTAATATATGAGGTAGATCGCCGCAGCGGATACTGCCGCGATCAATGGGTAATATATTTTTCTGTTTTTCATGTTTGTGTTCCTTCAATGTTCGTTATATTAATAGCTAACTGAGCTGTCAGTCGTTGTGCTGGTCGAGGGAGATGCCGTTTTCGCCGAGAGGTATCTTGTGGTCGAGACCTACGAATTTTCCGCCGTCCTGCCAGAGTACCTCCTTGACGAAGTTGTATTTTTCTGTGTCCCAGGTGGTGAAATCGTCCTTGACGAGTCCGCCTGTATCGCCTGAATTGGAGTTGAAGCACCAGAATGTATGGTTGATCTGATTCTCCTTGATATACTTGCGAAGATGGGTCATCCATGTGAGGTTGGGCTCGGTCATGAAGCCTCCCCATTCGCCTATGAGCAGGGGCGCGATGCCGTTGTCCTGAATGTAGAACCAGTTGTCGTACCAGCAATCCTTTTGGAGCGATTCGTATGTGTACCCACCCTTGAACCACGGCTGTTCATAGACCGACGGACCGTAGTCGTGAGGCGAGTATACGAGCTTATTCCGATATTTGCCGAGATCAACGGGATCATTCGCAACGCCGCGGAGATTTCCTCCCCACCAGTTGAACAGATAGTCATCCTCATTCGTGGAAGAAAAATCACCGTTGCTTTTGATGTCCTTGGGGTATATCTCGATACCCTCTACCATTATGAGAAGATTCGGGTTCTTGCCGAGTACCTTTTGGGCAGCCTGCTCGGCAACGTATTTCCAGTTGTCGGTATCCTTGGAACCGTCCCATTTCGCCCTCGGCGATTCGTTATGCTTGCCGTGAGGCTCGTTTTCGAGATCTATCGCGATGATCGTGTCATCGTTCTTGTATCGGTCGGCGATCCACTCGAGACCGCGGTAGTAGTCATCGACAGTTACGCTTCCCTCGTACCACATCGGCTTCATATGACCCATTGAATCTGTCAGCGCACAATGGAAATCCACCATTATCTTGATTCCGTTGGCACGGCACTGTCCTATGACGTGGTCGAATATTTCAAGACTGTTCATTCCGTTGAGGTAGGCGTTAGTCGCATTGTTGTAGTTGGCGGACGGGAATTCTCCGTCCTCCCAATTGTTTACGAGCTCGGTCGAGATCGGGATGCGGAGGAGGTTGAAGCCGTGGTCGGCGATGCTTGCCAGTGATGCGTCGAGGTCACATGCCCAAAGACCGTCAAAGCAGTTCGTACCTGTGTTGTAGCCGAACCAGTTGCAGCCTGTCAGCCAGACCTTATTGCCCTCCGAATCAACGATCGAAGAGCCGTCTGTCGAGAGCCAGTCGTCTGTGGACGGCTCCGGAACGTCCTTTGCGTGAGCGCTTGCGATCTTGTCTCCGTCGCTGCTGCCGTTATTGTCGTTATTGCTGTTGTTGCCGCCGCTTCCTTGACCGTTGACATCAGCCGAAACTGCACCCTTTGAAGCGGAGACGGTCACCGTTTTTTCATCGACAGCCTGACCGATGAGCTGCATACCGAATTCAACGGTTTTGCCGACCTCAATAGTTGAGTTGTAGCTCTCAGGCTGTATGGTGAGTCTTCCTCCCTCAGATGAATACTTGCAGCTCCATGCGCTGCCCACCTTATCATCAGTGTCGACAGTGACTGTCCAGTCGGTAATGGGCGCATCGGAGTTGTTCTTTAGCGTGACTGTATAATCGTATGTAGTCGATCCGTCCGAACCCCAACTGCTGTTGAGCTTGAGTGTCACGGTGACGTCGGCATCGGATTTTGACGAGTCATCGGTCGCGGATGATTCGTCAGACGAGCTTTCGTCCTGTGTGCTTTCGGATGAAGCAGAGGATTCGACAGAGGACTCCTTTGTGTTTTTAGGATTATCCTTTTTGCACGATGCCGCGGATGCAGTTACCGCGATACACAAGAGCAGTGAGATGAGCTTTTTCGTTTTCATAATAACTATCCTTTCAAAGTAGATTTTACTTTTACTTTTTATTATATCATTCCGACTATAAAATGTCAAACACAGCGGCGAAGCTACCGCGCGCCATTCGTTGTCCACTCGCAAGCTCGTTCAATTTTGCCTGCGCGGAATCTTCCATGGCTCGGTAACATTACAAATGGGGACTTGCGCTATTGAAGCACCGCGAGCCGTGAGCAGACATCGTGGTCGTGAGCCGAAAAAGCAAATGATCCGCGTTAGCAGAGTAAAGTAATGATCGAGGAAAGATTAATCATTTGTTCTTTGACAAAACAAAAAATATATGGTATAATATAGGTGACGCTGTAAGAGCGTGAATCAAAGCTATGCTCTCTGAAAACTGTAAGGGATTTTTAGAGAGCACCTACATATTATAAAGGACGTGTTGGCTATGGAACACAATTACGATGTAATTATAGCAGGCTGCGGAGTCGCAGGTCTCTATGCGGCTATAAACCTGCCTGAGGATCTCAATGTTCTCATCATGTGCAAACGCGAGCAGAAGCTCTGCAATTCTCAGCTTGCACAGGGCGGCATTGCAGGCGTTTATGATTCCCCTACAGACAATATCAATTACCACAGCAACGATACAATGATCGCAGGCGGCTTCAAGAACAATGTCGATGCAGTCCAGATACTCGTGAGCGAAGCCGCTCAGGACATCGGAAAGATCATCGAACTCGGCGTTGAATTCGACAAGAATCCCGACGGCTCGTACCATAGAACGCTTGAGGGCGGTCATGGTCATCACAGGATCTTTCACCATGCCGACTCAACGGGCAGAGAGATCACCGAAAAGCTCTTTGAGACGGTAAAGGGACTTAAAAATGTCACCATTCTCGAAAATGCTCTCATGTGCAGTATGAAGCAGACCTCGACGGGATATTCGGTATTCGTTCTTCAGGACGGCGAATACGCAGCATATAACTGTCACTTTGCCATTCTCGCAACAGGCGGTATAGGCAGAGTTTACGAGTTCACCACGAATTCCGCGATAGCTACGGGTGACGGCATAACATTTGCCTACGAAATGGGTGCAAAGATCAAAAACCTCAGCTATGTACAGTTCCACCCCACAGCTTTCAATAACCGCAGTACTCGTGAGTGCTTCCTCATTTCCGAGGCTGTCCGCGGCGAGGGCGCATATCTTCTCAACTGTAAGAAGGAGCGCTTCATGCACAATTACGATGACCGCCTCGAGCTTGCTCCGAGAGATGTCGTTTCGCACGCTATTATCCTCGAATCGCGCAAGCAGGATTCCAATGATTTCTACCTCGATATAAGCTACAAGGACAGCGAGTTCATCAAGAAGCGTTTCCCTATGATATACAACAACCTGCTCAAGCAGGGCTTCGACATCACTAAGGAGCCCGTGCCGATATTCCCGTGCCAGCACTATCTTATGGGCGGTATCGACGTTGACAGAAATTCAAGGACGACTCTCCCGAACCTCTACGCGTGCGGAGAATGCTCGCATACGGGCGTTCACGGAAGCAACCGCCTTGCAAGCAACTCTCTCCTCGAGGCGCTTGTTTTCTCGCGCCGTGCCGCAGGTGACATTGCATCGCTCGCAGCTTCCGCACCGTCAGAGTTCGAGACTGCAAGCTTCGATCCGCATATAGGAGCTGATCCGATCCCAAAAGGCACTCGTACCGAGATACGCCGCATAATGCAGCGCGCACATTTTGTCCTGCCGGACAAAAAAGCTGCCGCAGAGGGATTCAGACGTGCCGAAGAGATACGCAATAACCTCATCAGCGGCGGTTACTATATGGATGCAGACTACGTTCTTGCGAAGTCGATCGTTACCGTTGCATACATAATCCTCAACGAAGTCATGCAGTGAATTTCAAAGGAGATTTTTATGAAAAATCGTTTAAAAAAAGCTATGGCGGCGGTTTTATCGCTTGCGGTCGTTGGCGGAGTTGTTTCAGCCGTGCCGCTTTGCTCCGATATGTCGGCGTCAGTTGTTTATGCGGATTCGGAATATTATAAAGTGACTGAGGGCGCATTGACGTATTTTGTTTATGACGATCATGCAGAGGTCAACGGTTGTGATAAATACGCTGAATCTGTGGAGATTTTAAGTGAGTTTGCCGGTGTGCCTGTTACAAGCATTGGAAATTATGCTTTTGATGGCTGTACATATTTAACAGAAATAACAATTCACGACAGTGTTACAAATATTGGATATTATGCTTTCAATTGGTGTAAAAGCTTAACAGAAATAAAAGTTCCTGATAGTGTTATAAGTATTGGATATAATGCTTTCAATTCTTGTGCAAGCTTAACAGAAATAAAAATTCCTGATAGTGTTACGAGTATTGGAGATGATGCTTTCAGTTATTGTACAAGCTTGACAGAAATAAATGTTTCAGAGAATAATTCGGAATACTGTAGTATAAATGGTGTTTTGTTCAACAAAGATAAAACAGAACTGTATACTTATCCCTGCGGCAAAACAGACAAAAAGTATGTTATTCCCGACAGTGTTACAAGCGTGGGAAAGCGTGCTTTTGAGCCTTGTAAAGATTTAACGGAAATAACGATTCCCGATAGTGTTACAAGTATCGGGGAGTATGTTTTTGTGCTCTGTGAAGGCTTAACCCGGATAACGATCCCCGATAGTGTTGCAAGTATTGGAAATTGTGCTTTTAGTGGCTGTACAAGCTTGACAGAGATAAATGTTTCAGAGAATAATTCGGAATACTGTAGTATAAATGGTGTTTTATTTAACAAAGATAAAACAGAACTGTATACTTATCCCCAAGGTAAAACAGACAAAAAGTATGTTATTCCCGACAGCGTTACAAGGATCGGAGATCATGCTTTTGCCGGCTGTGAAAACTTAACGGAAATAACGATCCCCGATAGTGTTGCAGGCATTGAAGAGAATGCTTTCTATTCATGTGAAAGTTTAACAGAAATAACGATCCCTGACAGTGTTACAAGTATTGGAGATTTTGCTTTCGCTTTCTGTGAAAGTTTAACAGAAATAACAATCCCCGACAGTATTACAATCCTTGAAGACAGTACTTTCATTTTTTGTACAAGTTTAACAAAAATAACGATTCCCGACAGTGTTACAAGCATTGGAAATCGTGCTTTTGCAGGTTGTACAGACGTAACGATCTATGGCTACACAGGCTCTGCTGCTGAAAAATACGCAGCTGAAAAAGAGTTCACATTCATCGCACTCGACGCAGAAAAAACAGTAGGCGACCTCAACGGAGACGGCGCAGTCAACGCAGCCGATGCGGTTATACTGCAAAAGTATATTCTCGGCGCGGCAAAGCTTGTGTCAAACGCACAGGCTGACCTGAACGGCGATGGAATAGTAAACTCGCTTGATATGGTACAAATGAGAAAAAAGCTGTTCGGCTGAGCGGCGGAAAGGAAATACTATGAAATTAATGCAGTGCTATATTGACAATATCATAAATACAGCCCTCATGGAGGACATCAACTACATTGATGCCGCTGCCGATAATCTCATTCCGCCCGAGCATCGCAGCTCGGCATATTACGTTGCCAAGGAGGACGGCGTCCTTTGCGGTATTGAAGTGGCAAAGAGAGTTTTCGAGCTGATCGGCGGCGAGATCGAGTTCAGTATACTTATGAATGACGGCGAAAAGGTAAAAAAGGGCGACATCATCGCCGAGATGAGTGGAAGCACGCTTACTCTGCTCAAGGGGGAGAGAACGGCGCTCAACATTCTCCAGCACATGTCGGGTATTGCAACGGCAACCAACAAGTGTGCCGAGCTTATAAAAGGCACGAATGCATGGGTCACCGATACGAGAAAGACTCTCCCGGGACTCCGTGCGCTCCAGAAGTATGCGGTTACGGTAGGCGGCGGAAAAAATCATCGCTTCAACCTCTCCGATGCTGCAATGCTCAAGGACAATCACATTGACGCATACGGCGGTATAACTCCTGCGGTAACGGCTCTCCGTGAGAAGATCGGTCATACGGTAAAGATCGAGGTAGAGGTGCGTACCCTTGAGGAGCTGCGCGAGGCTCTTGACGTGAAGTGCGAGATCATCATGCTCGACAATATGAGCTGTGCCGAAATGCGCGAGGCAGTCACTCTGACAGACGGACGCGCTCTCCTCGAAGCATCGGGAAACATCACATCCGAGAACATCCGCAGAGTTGCCGAAACGGGCGTAAATATCATCTCGCTCGGTGCGCTGACTCATTCGGTGAAATGCTTCGATATTTCGATGCGTATAGATAAACAGTAATCCGAATACCTG
>DHYN01000056.1:11299-25458 GCA_002414125.1 Ruminococcus sp. UBA5129
CTGATCTTGTTTTGTCGGAGCTGCGGATCAGGATGAAAGGTCAACCAGCTTTGCGGAGTTTGCTGTTTCTGTTACGGCATCCTCAAGGAAACGTATCGTCTCGGGATCATCGGATGACGACCACGCTACCCACATTGCAGGAGCTGTTCCGCAGGCTGGGTCGGAATGGGCGAACGAACCGCTGCACATCACAAAAGTAATATCATTGCCTTCCGAACCGCCGCTCTTCAGCGTACCTTTTTCGAGAGTGAAACGGCTTCCGCAGATCTCCAACTGTCGGGCAGAGCCGTTCTCGATCGAACCGCCGCCGTAAATATGATCCCTCCTCAGGCCTTGCGATAGGATCGTGTCGTCAGCGTAATCGCCGTATTCAAGGAGATTACATCTGAAAAACACCCTTGTCCCGTTCGGACGGATGATCGAATATGTTCCGTCATTTTCGTCGGCAGATGAAAAGTCCTTTGGGATACTAAGCTCGAATCCGCTGTTGTTGAGCATGAGCGAAGTACCGCAGATCACCGAATCGGGGGAAATTACCTGCTTATGCTGCGTATCATCTGCGGAGTAGTCGCCTGTGTAGTAGTCATCTGCATTTGCGGAGTAGTCCCCTACATAGCAATCGCCGTCGGCAGATGCATCTTTATAGTGAACGCTCTTGTCTGCAAGGAGAGCGTTTCCGAACGCGCCTCCTGCGAGCATCAGACAGGCTGCGGCGGTAACGAATGTCGGGCGTAGTATGCTTTTCCGCTTATTCACATGCTCTGCTTCGCATGAAATAACGAGCCTGCTGTCCTCGGACAGAGTCGTTTTTTCCATGCATTTATTTATTATTCTCTCTTTTGTACCGTTTTTCATGAAGTCGATCCCATTTGGAAGCTCGGGATCAAATATATCTTTATCTTTCATATTTTCAGCCTCCTTCAAGCATTTTGTGCAGCTTCCTGCGGGCGCGAACGCTCCGTTTCTGAACGGCATCCGTATTCATCGAGAGAGCCTGTGCTATCTCCGCGGTCGGTTGACCGAAATAGTACTGCCTTACGATTATTTCGCGGTCCTTGCTGTTCAGCCTTGATATAGACTCGCGAAGTCTTTCGGACATTATCTTTGTTTCGGCAGCGTCATCGGTGCGGTCGGCTGACTCAATGAGCTCGCTTATGTCGCTATCGGACTCGGCTAAGCGTTCGGCATTACGGGAGAGCCTGCGGAACGTGTCAACAGACCTCCGTGAGGCGATAGTGCCTATGTAGCTTTTTACAGAGCCCTTTGCTGAGGAATATGACTCGGCACTCGAGAGCAGTTCAACGAAAATATCGCTCACGCAATCCTCGATGTCCTCGTTTGTGCCGATCCGTCCGATGTTTCTGAGGACGATAGCGTACACATAGTTTCCGTAGTGATCGGCAAGTATATTATAGGCGCTCCTCGGTGATATGTTTCTGAGACTCTCCCAGTCGATGTCGATCATATCATCCCTCCTTAATGATTGAAAATAACGGACGTTATCGTCCATAGAAAGCGGCGGGTATACTGTGTTTTGAAGCGGCTTCATTTATATATTCGATGCAGAACTCATAATTCGGACAAAAAAAGGTGAGCCGTCTGACTCACCTTTTAAAATCATCATGTAAAGCTGGGAACCTTTCCCGTGGATTTGAGCGAATAATACCTGAGGATCATCGAAGCATCGACCGCATCTACTTCCTTGTCTCCGTTCACATCGGCAGCGGCTCTCTTGGTATCATCGAACTGCAGAGGCTTGCCAGTAGATTTTCTTGCATATTCCGCAAGCACAAGCGAAGCGTCTATCGCATCTATTTCGTTGTCGCCGTTTACATCGCCAAGTTTAACCGGTGCAGGAGCTTCTGTCGGAGCAGCGGTTGTTGGTTCGGGAACTGTAGTTGTCTCGGGGACTGTTGTTGCAGGAGCTGAAGTCGTTTCCGGAACGGTCGTTGACGGAGCTTGTGTGGAGGTCTCAAGTATGGTGACCGTGAATTGTGCGGAAGCAGTTACCCATTCGGAGACTTCGCTGTTGTAGGTCGAGTATGTAACGGTCACGGTACAAGCGCCTGCTTTCTCGCTTGAGAATCCTGTTATCGAGTATTTGCTCGGGTATTCGGTAACCAATTCCCAATAACTCTTGACATCTGTGTGTGTCGGATAGATGTGTGATACTTTTAGTGCAAGACCTGTGAAATCCGCGCTTTCACCTGTATTGTAGGTCGTTTTGTATGGCATTCCCACGATCTCGATCGAAGCTGTGAAGCGATCGTCAGCAGCCTGTGTCGGAGGCTCGGGTTCGGGAGCAGTTGTTGTCGGGGCTGACGTTTCGGGGACAACGGTGGTATCGGGAACTGTTGTAGTAACGGGTACTGTGGTCGTTTCGGGGACGGCTTCCGTTGTCGATGGTTCGGTGGGAGCTTCCGTTGTGGGCGCCTGAGTGGTCGGCGCTTCAGTAGTCGGAGCTTCTGTCGGCACGGGAATGATGTTGACTGTGAATGATGTTGAAGCATACACTGTCTCTCCGAGCTCTGAGTTATATACGGAGTAATTTACTGTAACAGTGCGTGATCCCGTAAAGCTGCTTGAGAAGCCGGAAAAGGTATAGAGGTTCGGATTATCCTGAACGTTGTGATAATAGAATTTTGAGTATGTTTTGTAGTTATGGGTAGCTTTTACTGTAAGTCCTGTCGGATCGAAACTCTCGCCTACATAGTAAGTGGTCTTGTAGGGCATTGACTCGATCTGGAGCGAGGCAGTGAAACGGTACTGCTCAGGATCCTCTGTAGAGGGAGCCTGTGTCGGGGGCTGAGTGGTAGGAACTTTTGTAGTAGGTTCTGTCGTGGGCTGCGGATCAGGCGCGCTGCCTGCCGAGAAATTGATGCCGTTGGATGAAGCGTAGCTCTGTGCGGCAGAGCCTGCGGCGGAGCGAAGAGTGAAATCAGTCAGAACAGCATTTTTTCCGGTAGAAGCGTTATATCTGTATCCTATCGAGTAGCTTCCGAGGCTTGATACTGAGGACGGAACATAGAGCTCCTTAAGCGCTATACACGCATACAGCGCTTTTTCACCGATGCTTGTTACCGAGCTTGGGATAGTGAGCGAGGTGAGACTCATGCAGCCTAAGAACGCCTCCTTGTCAATGGTCGTTATGCCGTTTGGAATAACAAATGAGGTGAGCGCTCTGCAATCGGAGAAGGTTCTCATCGGTATCGTGCTGATCTGTGCTGAAAAGTCGATATTCACGAGAGACATGCATTCGCGGAAAACGTATTTACCGAATGACCTTACGCTTGAAGGAATGTTGATCGTAGTAAGATCCGAACAGGCATCAAAGGCAAAGTCATTTATAGTTGTAATGGAGTCCGGAAGCTTGATCGAGGTTATGCCTTTGCATTCGTTGAATGCATACTTTTCGATCGTGGTAACAGTCATACCGTTGATAGTTCTTGGTATCTCGATACTGCCGGTTGCCGTAGTACCGCTGACGATCGAAACGGAGCTTCCGTTCACATTGTAAGCGATACCGTTATAGAACTGGGCAGCCGAAGCCGAGATAGAGTGCTCCGTAAGCTGTTTTTGCGGTCTGACGGTTATTGAGCCGCCGATAACAGCTACGGAGAGTGCTGCCGCTATCAGTTTTTTTATATTCATAATTTACCTCCCATGGAAATAATTCCAATAAAAATAATAATATACCATAATCATTATATCACCCTGTTATACAAATAGCAATACGGAAATTGTAAATATTTTGTGTATAATTAACGCTTTCAAACCATTGTGTTTTTCTTGACTTTTATCGCCGAATATGGCATAATTAAAGTATATGAAAATTATGTTCGTGTTAAATGAGAGGAGTAGATAATATGTTCAAAAAGATCCTTAGCGGAGCGCTTTCGGCTGTGCTTCTGACAGCCTCGTTCGGCTCGGGTACGCCTGAGAGCGCGGATGCTGCGTTCAGTGCGAATTATGCCGAGGCTCTGCAAAAATCACTGTTTTTCTATGAATGTCAGCAGGCAGGTCCTCTGCCTGAATGGAATCGTGTTGAGTGGCGCGCCGATTCAACTATGATCGACGAGGTCAAGGGCGGCTGGTACGATGCAGGCGACCATGTAAAATTCAATCTCCCGATGGCTTATACAGCTTCCGTTATCGCGTGGGGTCTTTATCAGTATCCTGACGGTGTTGAGAAGTGTGGTCAGATGGATATCTACGTTCGCAACCTTGAATTTGTTCTCGACTATTTTACTGAGTGCGACAGAGGCAAAAGCGCCGTTTTCCAAGTCGGTATGGGACAGATCGACCATTCGTGGTGGGGACCTGTCGAGCTTTACCAATACGGTATGGAGGATTCGGGAAAGTCGTATACGGAATCCAGAGGTATCCTTGAAGCTTCCTCGGGATGCTCAGCCGTATTCGGCGAAATGGCTGCCGCTCTTGCAGCAGGCGCATGTGCTCTTAAAGGCAGGATAGACGATTCAAAGATCGAGAGCTATATCGCTCATTCCGAGAATTTATTCAAGCTTGCCGATGATTCCAGAAGCGATACCGCTTACAACGACACCGATGCACAGGGCTTCTATCGTTCGAGCCATTTCTACGATGAGCTTTTTTATGCATCAAACTGGCTCTATAAGGCTACAAACGACAAGGCATGGCTCGATAAGGCAACAAGCATTCTTCCGAATCTCGGCAAGGAGCTCGGCACAGACGAGCTTGTATACAAGTGGTCTCACTGCTGGGACGACGTATCACAGGGCGGTATCCTTCTCTATGCTCAGAATACCGGAGATGAGAAGTATGCCGCAAGAGTAAAGAAGCATCTTGACTACCTCAACAACGAGTGCGAAAAGGTAAACGGTAAGCTCATCTACATGGCTAACTGGGGATGCGCAAGATACGCCGAGACATGTGCGTTCATCACGGCGGTAGCATGTGATACCGTGCTCAAGGGTACAGATACATCAGCTTATGAAAAACTCTACGAGACCCAGATCAACTATGTTCTCGGCGATAACCCGACAGGTCAGAGCTTTGTTGTAGGCTACGGCGACAAGCCTGCTCACAACGCTCACCACAGAACAGCTCACTGCTCATGGAAGAATGACATCTATCTTCCAGAAAACAACAGACACATCCTCTACGGTGCGCTCGTAGGCGGTCCCGATCAGGACGGCGGCTATGAGGACGACAGAAACAACTACATCAACAATGAGGTGGCTACCGACTATAACGCAGGCTTCACAGCTATCCTCTGCAAGATGATAGATAAATACGGCGGCGAATGCGATCCAGACTTCCCTCCGAGAGAGCAAAGGGACGGTCCGGAGCTTTACGTTGAAGCTGCTATGGGCAAGACGTCCGCAAGCGGCGTAGACCTCAGTCTTAAGATCACAAACCACACAGCATGGCCTGCAAGAGTCGTTGACAATGTTTCCTTCCGCTATTTCATGGATCTTAGCGAGATCTCCAAGGCAGGAGTAGACCCCAAGAACATCGTTATCCGCTGCGACAGAGATCAGGCAGGCATGTATTCGGGCGAAGGCGTTAAGCCTGCTGAGATCTCAAAGCCCATTCAGTACAGCGGCGACATCTATTATATCGAAGTGACCTATCCCGACGGAAGAGCGTTTCTTCCCATTTCGGAGGGCAGACACCAGTGTGAGCTGATGCTTGCTCTTGTATTCCCTGATTACGGAAGCGGCTGGGATGCAACGAATGATTTCTCAAACAAGGGGCTTACGGATGAAGGTATTATAACTCCATATATTCCTGTATATGTTGACGGAAAGCTCTTCTACGGCGAAGAACCTGACGGGACCTCTGCCGACGGCGGAATGAGCGCAGGGGGAGAGCCTGCCACAAAGCCTGCTCCCACTCAGGCTGCTACTAAGGCGCCGGTGCCGACAGCAGCTCCGACAACGGCTGCTCCGGTTCCGACAGAGGGTGAAACTTCCTCGGATAATGTGATCTATGGTGACGCGGACAATGACGGAGAGGTGACAATAAACGATGCTGTTACACTCATGTGTCACGTTGCAGCTCCGAATATCAATAAGCTCTCCGCAAAGGGCGCTGACAATGCAGATGTTTACCAGCGCGGCGACGGTCTGAACGCTCCCGATGTTACGGCTATACAAATGTTCCTTGCAAGCATCGTGAACTCGCTCCCGATCGAATAACAAGAATTATCCATTTGACAAACGGTTCGTTATCATATATAATTATTATAGACAACACCATACAGCAATGCGCGGTGCTGCCTATGATAACCCGAATCCTGAAAGGAGAATCAGTATGAAGAAAAAGCTTTCCGCAGTACTTGCTGTCGTTATGACTGCTGCGGCTGTTGCTATACCGACAACTCTCGCCGAGGACGGCAAAAAGACATTCGTCATCGCAGGAGACTCGGTCGTTGACTGCAGATCTGAGATCAGTGCCGCAGAAATGTGTGCCGAATATTTTGAGGACACCTCATCGGGCTGCACATTTGCAAACATGAAGTCCGATAAGCTCGTTGAGTGGTCGGCGAATAACGCTTCCGACTACAAGAATGCAGATCAGATCGTGATCTGTGTAGGAATGGACGAGATGATAGATACAGCTTCCGCATTTTTTGGACAGTTCGCTGTCAAGAACAATCTTCTCAAGGAGCAGTACGCAGGTACTGAGACTATCAACTTCCTTGATTTAGACGACCTTGCTAAGCTCGATAAGTCGAAGGTATCGGCTCTCAGCTCAACAAAGCTCAGTATGTTCCTTCTCAATCTCGGCAAGGAAATATACGGTACGGCTGTAAAGCCCGGCGGCGTCATCTATGACAGGATCATGCCGAATATTGAGACTACAGTCCGCAATATCCACGCTAATGCTCCCGATGCAAATATCATTATCTCTACGATCTACAACCCTCTTTCATTCAGCGAGGAGTACTACGATATGCGTTTTGGCGAAGGTGCGGATTACCACTCCTATGAAACGGCGATAAAGTCGCTCAAGACCGAGATGTGGTACTATACCGATGAATTCAGAACAGCCGTTCTTGACAATGTTGCTGTAGAGCTGCGCAAAAATGACAAAATAAACGTCAATGTCGCTGATTTCTACAAGGCGTTTGGTTCGTGGGATCAGTATAGCGATCCAAAGGACTCATGGGGCGATACATGGTACTTTACTGACATACAGAAGAGCGGTGATGAAAGAAGCTATCTTCCTAACCGGAACGGTCAGCTCGTTATGGCGACAGAGATCATCCGTACATATAACAGCTATCACGACACAACAGAGAATTGCCTGCTCCGCACTGTAATGGCTGCAAACGCCGATGCTGCATC
Organism: Ruminococcus sp. UBA5129; assembly: GCA_002414125.1. Classification (GTDB taxonomy): domain Bacteria; phylum Bacillota; class Clostridia; order Oscillospirales; family Ruminococcaceae; genus Ruminococcus. Next base: position 18,634 of record DHYN01000056.1, read on the forward strand.
GTATCCTGCATATGCAAAGTCGCTTTATACCAAGGCAGTCGGTGAACTCATTGAACCCGATCCTACGGAAACTCCGACAGAAGCGCCCACAGAATCTCCGACGGAAGCAGTCACAGAAGTACCAACAGAAGCTGTCACAGAAGTACCAACGGAAGCTGTCACAGAAGCTCCTACGGAGGCTGTCACAGAAGCACCTACCGAGGCTATCACAGAAACTCCGACAGAAGCATCCACAGAAGCTTTCACAGAAGCTCCTACAGAAGCATCCACAGAATCTCCGACGGAAGCTGTCACAGAAGCTCCTACAGAAGCCATCACAGAAGCTTTCACAGAAGCTCCGACAGAAGTATCTACGGAAGCTCCCACAGAAGCATCCACACAAGCTCCTGCACCGGTTAAACTCGGCGATGTAAACGGCGACAAGGAGATAGATGCGATCGACGCTTCGCTCGTGCTTGCGGAATATGCAAGAAAATCCACAGGTAAGCCGCTGCAGTTCGATGATACCAAGAGAGCCGCTGCCGATGTGAACGGAGACAAGGAGGTAGATGCTGTCGACGCTTCGATGATCCTCAAGTACTATTCGCTCAAATCCACGGGAAAAGTTCCCAGCTTTACATGATATTTTGACAGAAGGTGAGTCAGACGGCTCACCTTTTTTCTTCGCCTGCATATAATGTTGATAGGGCAGGTGATGATATGGATGCGGTCATGATAACGGCAGTTCTCGTTCTTTGTGTGATAGCGGCGATCGAAGCGGTGAGCCTTTTCTGCAACAGGGAGGATGCGGATGAGCTGATAATCGCGGTGGCTGTCGCTGTTACGGCTAAGACCGAAAATATCGGTGCAAAGCTCGAATGTGCGGCAAGCGAGCTGAGGGGATTCAACAGCGGACGTATACGGATGGTGATAGTCGATCTCGGCATGACAAAAGCTCAGCAGGAGGAATGCAGTCTCTTTTGCGCGGGACACCCGTTGGCTGTGATCGCATTTCCTGATGAAGCCGAAAAAATATTGTCGAAAACATTTGCAATTGAGCGAAAAGTATAGTATAATATAAAATAGGTGAAAATGCTTGTTTTTGAGCTCACCATGAAAATCAAAATGAAAGAGGTAAAAATCAATGGCAACTGCAATCAAGACCCGAACTACCGCTGTTCCTGACGGTCCTACACTCAAAGCGGACGACGGTCATAATTACGGCATCGACCTGCTCAGACTCTTTTCTCAGTTCCTTGTTGTAACGCTTCATGTTATGGGACAGGGAGGAGTTCTCTATACGACAGGCAACCTTAAGACCTACTGGACTGCATGGACAATAGAGACAACGGCTTATTGCGCTGTTGATATATTCGCGATGATAAGCGGATATGTCGGCTACAGGTCTAAGCCGAAGCCCTCAAGGATAATCAATCTCTGGTTACAGACAATATTCTGGTTCATACCGCTCGGATTCTTCAATATACATATGACGCCCGATATGGCGCCAAGAGAGAAGTTCTTCAAGGTCTGCTTTGCGTTCCTGCCGCTTTCACACGGAAGAAACTGGTACCTGACCGCTTATTTTGTGATGTGCTTCTTCTTGCCGCTCCTCAACTGCATCATACAGAATTGTCCGAGATTTGTTTTGAAATGGACGCTTCTCGTGTCGCTTTTCTTCATCACATGCAATCTCAACAATCTCCTCAATGATTACTATGTCCTCAAGGGAGGATACTGCTGGGCATGGCTCTCGATCATGTATCTGGTCGGTGGTTATCTCGGAAAGTATGACGTTCTCAGCTCGGTGAAGAAGAGAGTATGGCTGCTGCTGTACGTTGCTATGACGGCGATCACGGTATATTCAAGGTATATCATCCTCAAGGTCACACCAAAGCTCAAGGATGTTCCTGCATTTGACTGTATCATACTGAAATACATATCTCCCACGATCATCCTTGCAGGCATTTCTATGATAGGTATATTCACACAGATAAAGCCAAAGGGTATCGCGAAAACCCTTGTTAAGCTCTTCTCGCCCTGCGCGCTCGGTGTATTCATTATCCATACTCACGAATACATCATGGCAAAGCATGTTAAGCTTGCATCGAATTATGTTGACCACGAAAACCCCGTTAAAATGGCGCTCCAGACATATGCGATAGTCCTCTTTATCCTCGTGGCATGCCTCATTCTCGACTTCCTGAGAATGCAGTTATTCAGGCTGTGCGGCGTACCGAAGCTCACCGGCGCTATCGACAAATGGGTGTACAAGAAGGCTGATGCCGCTAAGGAAAAGGCTACCGCTAAGGAAGCTGAGAGGAAAGCTGCCGAGACTTCCGACAAATCTGAGGACAAAGGCAGACATAAGAAGAATTCCAAATAAGGAGTTGAAATAATATTGGATGAAAAGCTTCTCCACATCGAGGGAACCGTTGAAAATGTAATATTCTTTAACGAGACCAATGGGTACATAGTTCTCGATCTCGATGCAGGGGGAGAACTCATCACCGCATGCGGCGAGCTCGGCAAGATCGAGGTGGGCGAGGGTCTTATCCTCGAGGGAAAGTATGTCTCTCACCACAAGTATGGCACGCAGTTCCGTGTGGAATACTGCGAGCGCAAGCTGCCGAGCACCGTCGTGAATATAGAAAAATACCTCGCTTCAGGAGCGGTAAAGGGGATAGGTCCTGCGCTTGCAAGGAGGATAGTGGGCGTTTTCGGAGAACGCACCCTTGAGATCATGGAGAGAGAGCCGTTCCGACTGAGCGAGATAAAAGGTATATCAGCGGCTAAATGCGAGGAGATAGCTGACGAAGCACGAAAGCTTTTTTCGCTGAGAAATGTTATGACGTTTCTGTCGCAGTTTGATGTGTGCTCGCAGTTCGCGATGAAAGCGTACAGAAAATTCGGCGACGGAGCTGTTGACCTCATCAGAGACAACCCGTATCTGCTGTGCGGCGAGCTTATCGACCTCGATTTCCGCAGAGCCGATTCGATCGGACGTGATATGAAAATAAGTCTCTCCGCTGAAAACAGAGTTATCGCAGGCGTTCAGCATATCCTTAAGGTGCTTGCTTCGGCAGGCAATTCATGCGTACCGCTGAAAGTGCTGTGCGATAGGTCGCAGCCTGCACTGAATATCGGCGAGAAGGATTTCTACAAGGCGTATAACGCCGCACTCGGGGAAAATGAGCTTTTCCAGTATATCAAGGGCGGAAACGAGTTTGTCTACCTGCCCGACTACTACCGCGCGGAAAACTTCATCGCGGACAGGATAAAGCTGCTCAGCGATTTCACGCTTCCGGAGGATGTCAATATCGACGCCATGATCGACATCGAGGAAGAGGAAAACGGAATAAGATACGAGACCCTTCAGCGTCAGGCGATAACGTCTGCCGTTTCGCGCGGTCTTATGATAATGACGGGTGGTCCGGGTACGGGAAAGACCACTACGCTCAACGCAATTATCTCGATCTTTGAGAAGCAGGGCAGCTCCGTGCTCCTTGCAGCTCCTACCGGACGAGCGGCAAAGCGCATGTCCGATCTCACGGGCAGGGAAGCAAAGACTATCCACCGACTGCTGGAAATCGAGTTCGACAACGGCGGCAGACAGCGCTTCAAGCACAATGAGAACGACCCGCTTTCCTGCGATGTGCTCGTAATTGATGAGATGTCGATGGTGGATGTACTGCTGTTTGACAATCTTCTCAGAGCGGTACGGCTCGGATGCAAGCTGATAATGGTCGGCGACAGCGACCAGCTCCCATCGGTCGGCGCAGGAAACCTGCTGCGTGATATGATCGACAGCGGAGTCGTTGCGGTCATCAAGCTGAAGGAGATCTTCCGTCAGGCACGTCAGAGCTGTATCGTTACGAATGCGCACAGGATAGTCAGCGGCGAATACCCCGATCTCACACGCAAGGACAGCGACTTCTTCTTTTTCAGCCGCGATGATTTCGGAAAGGCTTCACAGCTCGTGGTCGATCTTGCAAAAACGAGACTCCCGAAGGCGTATAAATACTCGCCGATCGACGATATACAGATACTCGCTCCTTCTCGAAAGGGTACGCTCGGTACTGTCGAGCTGAACAAGGTGCTCCAGAATGAGCTGAATCCCTCAGCTCCGCATAAGCACGAGTATAAGAGTTACATATATACCTTTCGCGAGGGCGACAAGGTGATGCAGACGAAAAACAATTACGATATAGAATGGCATAAAGATGGCGAAACAGGAGCAGGTATCTTCAACGGAGACATCGGCAGGATAATCTCGATCAAAAGGGATGCCATGACGGCTGTCATCGACTTTGACGGCAGAAAAGCGTCTTATCCGTTCGACATGCTCTCGCAAATAGAGCTTGCGTATGCGATCACTGTCCACAAGAGTCAGGGATGTGAGTTTGAGGCGGTCATAATGCCTGTGCTTGGCGGTTTCGAGAAGCTTTACTATAGGAATCTGCTCTATACGGCAGTCACCCGTGCGAAGAAGCTGCTCATCCTCATCGGGAGCAAGGAAAAGATAAACTCTATGGTTGACAATAACAGACGTATAAGGCGGTGTACCTGCCTTAAAGAAATGCTCAAGGGCTCGGGTGAGGACAGCGGCGATCCGTTCGCACGCTTCCTGACCGCGGACGAGAGTGAAGAACAAATCGAGAGAGAGGATATATAAAATGGCAAATACCGACATAGGAATTGATCTTGGAACAGCAAATATCGTTATGACCATGGGTAGCAAGGGCGTGGTGCTCAGCGAGCCGTCGGTCATCGCGTACAATACGAGGACGGAGCGCGTTCTTGCCGTTGGAAAGGAAGCCTACGACATGATAGGCAAGAATCCCGAGTACATAGCCGTGGTTCGCCCGATAATCGACGGAGTTATCTCCGATGACGACCTTACGCACAGTATGATAAGGGAGTTCATCCTCAAGGTAACAGGACATCAGCTCATCAAGCCGAGGATAGTTATCTGCGTGCCCTCGTCGATAACCGATGTTGAGAGCCGTGCCGTAGTGGATGCCGCAAGGAGTGCAGGCTCGCGCCAGATATACCTTATTCAGGAGCCGATCGCAGCGATGATCGGAGCAGGCGTGAATATAACAAAGGCAAGAGGTCATATGATCGTAGATATAGGCGGTGGAACGACAGATGTTGCGATCGTTTCAATGAACGGCGTTGTCACCTCGCACACCGTAAAGACAGCAGGAAATACTATCGACAGGTCTATCGTGAAATATATGCAGAGCAAATACAAGCTGCTCATCGGCGAAAGGACTGCCGAGCGTGTAAAAATGGAGCTCTGCAACCTCTACGACCCCAGTGACGAGCGTTCGTATATGGTCAAGGGAAGAAGCCTCCTCAAGGGACTTCCTGCACAGGTGCTCCTGACCGAAATGGAGCTTTTCGAGGCTATAGAGGACGATGCCTTCGCAATAATGGAGGCTATCAGAAAGGTTCTTGAGGACACTCCGCCTGAGCTTGTGGGCGACATTTACGACAACGGACTCCTCCTCACCGGCGGTGGCTCGCTGCTCGGAGGACTCACTCAGCTCATCAAGAGGACGCTCGGCATCAACTGCCACATCGCAAAGGACGCTATAAACTGTGTGGCAAAGGGTACGGGAATGGCTTTCGGAAAAATGACGACACTGCTTGACGGCTTCGAGGTAGCGCCGATAAGCAGATACAGATAAGAGCCTTAAGGCTCTGAGAGGACGGAGGAAAAATATGAACCTGACACGCGAAAGGCTTGAACAAGCGATCGAAAACGAAAAAGCGCTCAAAAAGGAGATGGACCGCTCATTAAAGGGATGGCTCATTGCTACGGCGGCTATCACGCTGCTCGAGCTCGTATTGGCAGATGTGCTTTCGTTCGGACTTGGTGAATGGAGCGTGATGATCGTGCTCGATCTGGTATATTTGTATTGTTTCCCGTATATAATTACTTTGACGAGCAGACAGGCGAGGCGGACTGCCTGCTTTGCGGAATACCGTGATTCGTTCAGATATTCGCGCAAATACAGGAACCACACCATGCTCTCGTTCGAGATATTCAACGACTTTGGAAGGTGCGACTGGGAGAAGTATATCGACTCGCTTCTCGAAAACGAGAGGAGAGCCTCCAACCGCTATATGCTTTTGCAGAGCAAGGAAACATATCTGAATATGAAGTGCCGATTCGATGAAGCGGCTTTNNGCTTGTGCGGAACTGGAGAAATGCGCGCCGAAGTATGCCCGTGACCGTCTCATATACAAGCGACTTGTGCGCTTGGGAGAATCGCGCCGTTTACAGGAATTCGCATCATTGTTTGAAGAGAACAGGGACTATCTGGCAACGGTCTCGGAGCACAATCTCTCCGGATTCATACTCGTGTGCTCGCTTTCTTCAAGCTATGAGCTGATACGCGGGAATTATCAGCGTGCTCTCGAGCTTGCTCAGATGGCTCTTGAGGGAAACGTTGCTGAAAATAAGCTGAACAACCGGGCGGTGAAGTATCCGAATTTTGTGCTTATAGGCGAGATCGAGCGTTATTGCGACATCGTATGCTGCTATGTTGATATGGGTGACTTCGATCACGCGGGCTCGGGACTCGAGTTGATCGACAGGAGGCTGTCAGAGCTTACTTCGGTGCTTCCCGACTTCTACGCGCGTCTGATAGCCGAGTTTCAGGAGAAAACTGCTCAGGGAAAACAACGTATGATAGGGGAAAATCCTGAGTCCTAAAATTTTTCTGAAAAAATTTTCAAAAAACCCTTGACAAAATTCGGAAGTTGTAGTATAATAAATAAGTCGTCAGATAACAGCGACTTGGATGATGTAAGTGGGGGTTTAGCTCAGCTGGG
>DHYN01000069.1:0-1612 GCA_002414125.1 Ruminococcus sp. UBA5129
TACTTACATAAATTCCGATTTAACTTAGTAAAATTATACATCATAAAAAATGTTTTGTCAACAGAAAAGTCATAGCACTTTTGACGTTTATCAAAAATGCTATGACTAAAACTTCTATATGAGAATTACACTAAGGGGGACAAGGATTTTTCGTTCAGAATCCAATATGTACCGAAGTACGATCACTTCTTGTCGTTTACCTCGGGATGTGCGATCTCTGCGTACTCGCCTACAGAGTTTCCTTTCTGGAGCTCGAGAACATTCTTATCGTACTCGAACCAAATGAGCATTCCCACTACACCAGGATTGTTTTTGATCCTTAATGGGAGCTTGAACTTCTCGCCGGGATTAGCCGAAGCATAGTCGCATGATACCGTAAATCCGCTCTCGGGAATGTCAGGTTGTGCATCTGCGTCTGTTGAAACGAAGATCTTACCGTCAATAAGTTTATCGGCATGAACGAGCTTTGAACCACCATCGCCTGTGAGGCTTGAGAACTCAACTCTTGTGAACTTAACATCATAAGCGCCTGCAGGAGCATCCTCCTTTACCTTGAAAACAAGCTCGATGAACTGATCGTTAAACACATAGTTCTTTGTAATATCAGCCCAGATAGCGTTAGCGCTGCCCATATTGGGTGAAGCGTTGCTTACGTTATCAACAACAGCCTGTGTTACGGGAACAGCCTGTGTTACAGGGATAAGCTCTGTGATCGGCTGACCCTGCGCATCCTTTTGCACTTCACCGTTTGCATCTGTCACCTCAACGACCTGCATCTCAACTTCACCGTTAGAGTTAGTAACTACGATATACTCGGTAACGACCTGACCGTTTTCATCGAAAACATTCTCGTATACGGTCGGAAGCTCTGCATTCGGATTGGTAGGGTCTGCTGCTGCGAGATTGCTGTTTTTATCGGAATTGTCGATCTGGAATTCAAGCGGGATCTTTGTGATCGTCTCTTCGGACTCTTTACCATTAGAGCAGCTTGTTACGCTTACTGCTGCGATTGCAAAAGCAGCGGCTGCGGCTGCGATCCTGAAACTTCTCTTCATTATTAATTACCTCTCTTATTTTCAATTGTTTGACTTGCCTGAGATCTCGGCAAATTCGCCTGCCGGCAAACAATCCACAATATTCATAATATTCCTGTCGAATCTGAACTTGAATATTACCGCACATACGCCGGGATTATTTGACAGACTGAAATTCACCGTAACTGTATCGCCGGGTTTACAAGAAACGGCGCTTCCGATGACGGAGAAGCTGTCTCCTGCTGCTTCGGCGGCAGGTGCATCCTTATTTACGCAGATCTTTGCGCTCACAACTTTTGTCGGCATCAGCGTTTCGCCATCGTAATTCGCAAAATCTGGACTTGTTACATCAACGGTGTAAATACCGTCCGGCGCATCCTCTCTGATCTTGAAAACAGCCGAACAAAAATCGCCGTTGAATGTAAAGTTTTCCGCCTTTGAAATATCGAGCCAGTAGATCTTTCCCGTCTTGTAATCGGGAACTGCCTGAGTGGGCTTGGGAGCTTCTGTCGGATCGGGAGCATCATTCGGATCGTCTGTCATCTCGGAAGCGCCTGCCTCCGTAGGACTAACGACCG
>DHYN01000069.1:1654-8931 GCA_002414125.1 Ruminococcus sp. UBA5129
GAAAATAAAGGCAAGAAAAGCTCATTACCTCTCCGGAAGCATCAGTCACCTCAACGTAAACTTTCTCGGGGTCGTCAGATCCGGAACTGCCCTCTGTCGCAGACGGTGCTGTCGGATCCTGCTGATCGAGTGCCGGATCATTTTCATCGTTAGCGATCTTATCGTCATCGTCCTCAATTACACTGAACGTAAACGGCTGACGCATAACATCATCGGGAATAGATTCCTCCGATGATTCGCTTTTCTTACATCCTGCCGCGGAAGCAGCAAGGAGAAGTGCGGCTATTGCCGCTAAAGCTTTTCTTGCCTTTATTTTCATTTGACTTTTCCTTTCATTGCAGAATGATCCGCAATTCTATTTCGATTCATTTTATATTATACACACTGTCGATCGTTTTGTCAAGCAATTCCCCAATCTGTAATACAAATCTCATCATTCTGTCACAAAACGCACTTATTCCGCATCCTCTGCCGTTTACGTTCAGTGTAATTNNTCCTCGGGGGAAGGAATCTGAGCTTGTGCGAGGGCTCGGTAAAGTACGTCAGAGGCTCGAGGATAGTATCCCATGACCATATCCTCTCGTCGACCTCAAGATATTCACGAAGCTTTTCTGTTCCGATCGGAGCCATAGGGTGAAGCAGTACGCCCGCTATCCTGATAGTATAGAAGATGTTTGCAAGTGTCTGCGAAAGCTCCTCAGGAGTCTGTTTATCGGGATCGAGAGTTCTTGCCATGTACTTGCTTGCATTTCTGATATAGCTGTCAAGCACATATGTGCACTGGTGGAACGCAAACTTCGACATATGGCGCTCGTACTCGAGAACCGCCTTCTTTGCATCCGCCTTGAAGCTCTCCTCGGGCTGTACATCGGGCATGATGCCGTCAAGCGTTTTCTGTGTTGTATAGAAAGCGGTACGGATTATCCTGTTGTATACGTTTGAAAGAAGCTGACCGTCCTTTACAACCGGATCGGCATCCTTTGCTTCTGCATTTGGGTTATAGGGCTTGGGCATGAAGCTGACCGAGCGCTGTCCGAGTCCGAGTCCGAGCCAGTGCATACGGAGCTGCTCGGGCGTGTAGAAATTGAGCAGATCATCTGCCATAGGCGGCTTTACGGCTCCCGNNCGAGCTCGACGCCTTTTTATCGAGGAAGAGAATGTGGTGGTTTGCCACGATAACAGGAAGCTGCAAGTCTCCCTTGGGAGGATTTTCGCTCTTTTCGGGAGATGTCTGCTGTGCGATCCACATTGCCGGCTCTGCTATGCCATAGAAGTAGATATTGTCCTGACCAATGAACTGATATACGGTCGAATCCTTGCTGCACCAGTAATCCTTCCACTCCTCGCGAGCCCTTCCGCACTCCTCAAGGTATGCCTGAGTGAACGAAACAGGCGCCCAAAGAGATTCGGGCCATACCCATACGGTCAGTCCGTCAGCGCCCTCCATAACGGGTGCAGGGACTCCCCACTCGATGTTGCCGGTCAGGCGGAACGGAACGAGCGTCTTTCCTGTACGGTAACGGATGCCGTTCTGTGTGAGGATCCGGCACGCATCATCGCAGTCCGAAAGCGTCATGAACTCAATCGTGAACGAGGGCTTCTTTGGCTCTTCAAGGTAGCTGTGCTCGGGCATTGCGGACTTTATTTCAAGGTATTTTTCCTCAAATTCGCGCTTCACATAGATAACGGGCGGTTTGAGGAATTCAGAGATGGTCTTGCATACGACAGGACGAACATCCTTACGCTTCTGGAGCTCTGTCACCCAGTTCTTCATAAGCTGCTCGTAATCACGGAGCTTGAAGTACCAGTTCGTAACGGGACGCATCGAGGGCGTTTCGCCTGTGAGCGTGCTTACGGGATTCAGCAGATTCTCGGGCATATACTGATGTCCGAGGTCGCATTCGTCGGCGTAACCCTTTTCGGAGGTACAGCCTTCAACGGGACACTTACCGACTACCTGTCTGCCGTTGAGGAAAACTCCTGCCTTCTCATCAAAGAACTGCATAGTTGTGATCTTTTCAAGCTGTCCCTTGTCATAGAGCGACTGTATGAATTTCAGCGTGACCTCGGCATGGATCTCTTTTGTCCTGCCGAGACCTGAAGCTCCGAAGAGATTCGGAGAGATAGCGTAGGAAGCAAGTGTAGCCTTTTGTTTTTCGTGGTTGCTTTTCACGAAATCCTCGAGCGAGCCTTCAAACTCGCCTGCCTCCACTTTTTTTCTCCAGCCCTCAGCTATCGGCGAGCCGTAACAGTCTGTACCGCTGACGAAAATAACGTTCTCCTTACCGATCCTGTCACGGAGAAAACGCGCGTAGGTGTCGGCGAAAACGAGCATTCCACCGACATGTCCGAAGTGCAGTTCCTTGTTTCCATAGGGCATTCCGCCTGTAACTACCGCTCTTTTCGGGAATATCGGTCTTGGTATCTCAAAATTTTTCTGTTCTTTATCATGCTTTGCCATATTCTCAATTCCTTTCGGATACAAAAATATTCACCATTAAATTATACCATACATCGCAAAAAAAAGCAAGTCCATGCGTAAAAATCCATAAAAAGCAGTGCTTCATCCGTTATAATGCATAAAATTCGGTAAAAATCTCACCGATCATCGACTATTAATACAAAATGTGCGGTGTTACAATAAATAATCAACAACTTTCGCCACAAAAAGGTTCAACCCTTGACCGCAGAAATTTCGTTGAAGTTTTTCCAATAATTTATGCTCGTATACAAAGTTGTGCTAAAGCAATTTACATTTCCGAAAATATGTGATACTATTATTATAATTTCTATTACAGGAGGATAATTTATGAAAGCAAATTTTGAACCTATCGGAAAACTGACTGCCAAAAAACAGTACCACTATATCTGCATCGGACTTGCAGTGATCGTGCCTGCCGCATTGATCGTTATCACCCTTATTAAAGGCACTTTTTCCGCCGCAACTCTTGCAGTATGTGCAGGTACCGTACTCGTTATGCTGGGTATCGACTACTCCAACCGCAGCAATATGGTGGTCTATGACAATGAACAGATCGCACTTCTCGGAATGCTCGGAAGTCCGAAGTATTATCGCTGGGATATGCTTACATCGGTTCAAGAAAGTCCCGAAACCATGCGGCTTGATTTTTCAGACGGAAAAAAACTCTACATAAATATGGAATATGATGGCATTGAGGATTTTTACGCTTTCCTTAACAGCATCAAGGAGGAAGTATGACCGACCTTATATCCCGTGCGAAGCAAGGCGACCGCATGGCAGTTACGGAGCTTTACAACACTACTTACAAGGAGCTTTATTTCTACTGCCGACAGCTTTGCAAAAATGATGCAGATGCGCAGGATCTTGTGCAGGACACCTATCTCATAGCATTTGATAAGCTCGCTCAGTACCGATATGACAACAATTTCAGAAACTGGCTCCATACTATCGCGCTCCATAAATATTACAACAAGCTTCGCAAGGAAAAGCCGCAGCTTTGGGCTGATGAGCCTGTCGGTATCCCATTTGAGGATGAGCTCTTCTGTCCCGAGGAATATATCGAGAACAAGGAGCTTTACCGTTTCATTACAAGGATAGTCGAGAACAAGCTGACTGAGCCTCAGCGTCTGACGGTCATTATGTTTTATTACGATGAGATGAGTATCCCAAAAATCGCGGAGACTCTTGAATGCTCCGAGGGCACGGTGAAATCCCGACTTTTCTACAGCCGAAAGCTCATCCGAGAGGAGCTCGAAAACGGAGGCTACGCTCTCGGCGGCGGAATGCTTATGATCTCCGCATCATTCACATTCAATGCAGCGGATTTTATTGCAGGAGCTTCGATAAATTCGGGTACACTTGCGGCGGTTCTGAAATCGAAAAGCGTTGCAAAGGGAGCTGCCGTAAAATCGGTAAAAACGTTTGCGGCAAGAAAGCTGATAGCCGGAGCAGCGGCACTTGCAGTGGCAGGAGGCGCTGCGGCTGTCANNAGGCGCTGCGGCTGTCAAGCATGCGCTGAATAATGATAAACCCGTTCCTGATGAACCGTCACATTCTGCTGCTGTTGAAATACCGACACGTCATGCAGTCCAAGTCCCCACAAGTTCGATCAAAGCACCGACCAAAGCCTCTGTGGAAGCCACTGCGGAACCAATGACAGGTGTTTCCGTCCCCGGAAATGAGCCGAGGGAGTATGATTTTTCATCAAGCTTGTTCAGGCTGTGTATTCCTGAAAACTACGACTTGGAGATCGCATACGCATACAAACAGAATTATGAGCTGAGTGAGCTTGACCGGAAGCGAAGCGATGAAGCAAAAAGCAGCGGAAAAATAATCGGTTCGACCTCAAAGATTCCTGTGAGATTTCGTCCCGACAAATTCAGCGGCGATGTTATAATGATCTCCGAGGGAGTTGAAAAGGGTCAATTTGACGATCTGAATCATGTTCTTTCAAAGTATTTCGGTGACGTTGAGCTTGGTGAAAGCTCCAAAATAGTATTTCCGGCTGATACGACAAACGAACCCGCTTCACCCTCTGAGGTGAGCGGTGAAAAAATTGCTTTTACCGCAGTATCGCGAGGACATGAGGCTGTCGGTACTGCGATCCGCTGTGAGCATGACGGAGATCCGTATCTCTTTGTTTTTGCAGATTGCAGCGGAATCAGACAGGCTGAATATGAAGCAGCGATCTCTTCAATAGTATTCAGATATGTTGACAGCAGTTGGAAGAATAATTACCAGCATTTTCAGCAATAGAAAAGATAACGACTACAGTTAAGGAAACTNNGCACAAGCTCTGTGCGACGCTTCCTTCATTTATTATAACAAATTATGAATGCACTTCATAAAAAAGACTGCCCTCAGTCTGTTGCTTTAGCTGAGGGCAGTGATTTCAGTAATCTATATTTTCATTATCCACATAGTTCGACCATGATGTAGTATAGCATAGATACCAGCGCTCGTTGATCTCAATAAAATAAAGCGGCGAGTTTATAAAATCAACTCCAAGCACCTCTCCCTCCATATCAGAGCATTCGAGACGAAAATCCTCGTACATTGCGACTACATCGACTTCAAGCCCGAGTTCGTCCTTAAAGTCATCGACTGTCGTATTACTCTCGGTCTTGTCGCCGAGAGCGATCTTCCATTCTGCATTGTCATCTTCTACGACAAGCTTCATCTTCTCATGCACATTATCAATGTCCTTTTGGATCATACTTACAACTGCATCCTTTGAGAAATAGGCTCTCAGATCGGACATCGTATCCCCCTCAAGGTCCTCCTCCATTTCACCGAGCAGCGAATTTATCCAAGCCTTGTAGCTCTCTGCCTCATCCGGATAAAAGCAGTTGAAAACAGCATCGGCATCCCCATTGAGATAAGCCGTGAGAACTGCCTCACACACATCATCTGCGCTCTTGAAGCCCTTTGGCTCTGAGTTCACTGAGGTGTCCTCCGTTGCAGGTTCAGACTCTGCGGTCGTATCCTCGGAAGCAGTCTCCGTAACAGCCTCTGTAGTTTCTTCCTTTGAAGCCTCAGTCTTTTCCTCAGACTCTGTCACAGGCTCTGTCTGGTCGGAAACAGAGCTTTCGTTCTTCTCCTCAGAAGAATCTTTTTCCTTTCCCTTATTGCAGCCTGCAAACGACATACCCATAACGAGTGCAAGCAATACTGCTATGTATCTGAGTTTTGTTTTCATACTTTCCTCCTTGAATCAATGCTTCATCAATACGGAGCTCACTATTTTTGGTTTTTCTCGCTGCGGATCTCATTAACGTATTTTTCATATTTTTTGTGACAGTATGTCGGATTTCCGAACAACACGCGTCCAAGACCCATAAGCCGGTGAGCTCTGACAGCGTTGAGTATCTCTTGTCTGCGCTGTTCATTTCGTCTTTTGCTTTCTGCCAGCATATCGGAGAACTCCTCCTGTTTTTCGTCAAGCTCGTCTCCGATCGCGGCTCGTGCGATTGCCATATCAAGCTTTAATGCCTCGGCTTTTTCGACACCCTCTAATGCATTCTCTCCGATTTTGGCGCTTGCACGGTCGCTAAGCGCTCTCATTCTACTGCTTATCACATCAAGCTCTGCAAACCTTTTATTAAGTCCGTTGACCATCATGAGTGAAACTATGAGGTCAGCGATGATCGAAGCATACACCGTCACAATTACTATCCATCCGAAAAATGTCTCGCGATGAACGGTGATAATCCCTTTGACAAACGGATGAACAACTCTGACAACGATCAATATGCCGCCACCCCATAGGAGTGAGAATTTTGGACAAATATAGCCGTTCAGATTGAATCTGCAATCGCTGTAATCCCACCATCGCGCATGGAATGCTTTATCCAGTATCAACGCACCGAAAAGCTCAATTGCTGTTGTGATGAGCGCTCCGATCACGAATATTCCTACAGCATTGAAAGCCTCCGGATGCTCTCGGCATATCAGTTGCAGCAACAATATCATCGACAATACTCCAAATCCGTATATTGGACAGAGCGGACCGCACAGGAATCCCCTATTAATGATAATCCCCTTATTCACCGCCTGATAAACGACCTCGACTGCCCAGCCGAGTACAGAGTAAATAACGAAATAACAAAGCACCTGATAAATTGTTATCTGTTCCATTTTATCATCCCAAATTCTTGATATTTTTTTCCGATCATTGAGAATTAATGCAATGCCGACAAAGGCTGCCTTTATTTTATTATTCATTATAACATATTTTTTTCTGTAAGTCAAATGAAAATAATTACCTGAGCACGGCTAAAGCATTTACTTTTAGGTAATAAACATTGAGACGGTATCGGGATGCTATGCCTCCCGAATCCTCCGCCAAAGGGATTATATCCCTTGGCAAAAAATTCAAGAACAAAGAATTCGACAAACGTCCGTATAGTACATAAAAAGTAAATGCTTTAGCCGAGATTACCTGAAAATTTGTTTGTTATATTATTTAAATTTTGCAAAAACACTTGATTTTTTCTTTGCAGTGTGTTATAATAATAAAGTCAGTGGAGATGTATCGAAGTGGTCATAACGGGAACGGCTCGAAATCGTTTCTCCATATGGCTGTTTTATCCTCACAAAACCATTGATTTATCAGAGTTTTGAAACATAAAAATCGAATTTTTTTCTGTTCTCTCCCGCAATTCTCTCCAAAAAGTTTTTAAGCAAAAAACAAAGCGAAAAAATTGCGGTTCAGAAATACACGGAAGCGTATCGAAGTGGTCATAACGGGCCTGACTCGAAATCAGGTAGTCTTCACGGGCTCGTGGGTTCGAAT
>DHYN01000025.1:0-3057 GCA_002414125.1 Ruminococcus sp. UBA5129
TGTATGCCGTGTTTCTGATAAGTTTGCCCGTGCAATGCACATCGACACAGATGAGTCCAATGCTGTTTCAGCTCCGCGCGAGCTTTACGGTGAGATCGTTAAAATTGGATAATAAAAAATACATATAAAAAATANNGCTGCCGTACAAATTAAATACGACAGCCTTTATTGTATTCTTAAATTTGAATTATTACTATGATATTATTTTTCAATCAATGCTTTTTTCATCAAACATAGGTCAAATACATCAAGCCTATCATCATCGCATAGATCGCCTGCTTTCCAGTCGGCAAGCTTTGTGTCGGGCACGTCAAGAATCCATTTTTGAAGTAAGACAACATCTGCAATATCAAACTTTCCATCTGCATTAACGTCGCCCTTTACAGAATTATTTTCATCATTTGCAAATGTAAGCAGATAGGTCAGCGGCGAGTTCCAGTAAATTGTGATCTCGTTGGTAGTGTAACTCTCCTGATTGTCCACGTAGCATTTACCGGTTGGCTGACCGGAACAGTATGCTTTCATTGCGCTGTCCTCTAAAAATGGATGAACGCCTCCCACAAGCATTCCTTTCATAGCTTGATTCTGTGCAATGGAAGGTCTGTGGTGAGGGTGCAGCGGTGAAACCGTACCGTATCCGGTAAAATAACAAATTCCAAGAGGATTACAGCCGAAAAGATAATTTAAATTTGCATTTGCAGCATCAAGAAATTTTTTATCACCTGTCAATTGATACGCATATCCAAGCAGTATGCCTTGATTACATGCTTTCATATTGCTGCCCCATCCGTTTCGATAATATTCTTTTACTGAATATCCAAATACATTATTTCCAGAATCAGCTAAATAATTATCAGCGCTTCTGAGAATGGAGTTTTTTGATTTTTTATAGATATCGGAATTCTTGTCTATACCTTTCGCTGTAATAATCGCAATACTGCCGTAATCACCAAGATTAGCAGAATCCATGCCTGTTTTTATGCCGATTGCCTCCACTGCTTTCAGATATTTTTCTTCGCCTGTTGCACGCCACATCTGAGCAGCCGCCCAGTAACGCTCATCTTTATCGGAACTGTCGCCGTATTCGCCCGTCACAATATCGGTTGGATTTTTGAAAATAAGATTTGGATTTTCTTGATGTGCTGGACGAAGCAAGATNNGTCAAGAAATTGCCATGCCTTTTCACCGGCAGTAAGACATTTTTCAGCAAATTCAGCATCGATATCTTTATACATTTCATATGCAAGAGCCATTGTTCCACAGAAATCAGCCGTTGCAGTTGTGGAAACAGGCGTAACGATAAGCTCTTCCGTTTCTTTTTCAGGCATGATATATCCACAAAATGAAGCGCAGCTTACTTTATGATGTACTCCGCCTGAGCTGTCTTGCATTTTCAGCATCCACTCAATTTCATATCTTGCTTCGTCCAGCACATCGGGAATACCGTTTCCGCTTTCTAAAATTCCAATGCTGTCACTGAACATTTCGGGAGCATTTTGATATGAATAAAGCAAATCTGCAACTGTTTTTGCACCTGTGACAACATATCTTCCATAATCTCCTGCATCGTGCCAACCGCCGCTGACATCAATTTTTTCATTCGTTCCGTAAACTGTTGCCAGCGAGTTATGACAAGCCTTGTGACCGAAAATATCGTCCTCAACTGCCGTTCCGCATCTTTGCAGATAAAGCATTTTTATAGAATCGTCAAGTGCGGTATCGTAAACATCATCCGAAATTTCAAAAGTATAGGAATTATCCAGATTTCCGCAAGCTATATAATATTTTCCCTCTTGCGAAACTTCTGAAAAGTCACCCTTGCGGACTTTTTCGTCTGCGAAGCTGCTGTATGTTTCAGGTTCAAGCGAACTTGTATANNATTTTTCCTGTATCAGCATTGACAACAGAAAACGTGCTTTCATCAGCAGCGTCTGTAAAAACAGCCGTTTTGACTGCATTTGTACGATATCCGACCTGATTTGTAACGATAGGCGGCTCGTATTTTTTTATTCCCGAATAATCAACATTGCTGTCGTCAATCAGTTCAAGAAAAACGTTATCAATGTAGATCGTATGCTCAGGAAGATTTTCTTCATAGTTACCGCAATTGAACTGCAAACGAGCCATAATATCCGTATCAGCTTCCATGGTAAATTCGTAGTCGACCGTCTGAGTTTTTTCTGCAAGCGATAAAGTTTTTGATGTATACGCCTGATACGTACCGCCGTTTTGCTGTATCATGCCGTCAACCGTTCTGTCTGCTGTGGATGAAATATCATATTTCAGACGGTATACGCCGTTTTTGTAAAGAGGAATAATGTCATAGTATAGTTGTACAGCCCATGTTACATCGCCGGTCGATGAAACTTTCAAGGCAAGTCTGCCGGAATCATAACCAATACTGCCTACGCCGCCGTCCTGACAATGAACGTCCCAGCCGTTTGTACTGCTGTCAAATGTGGAATTGCTGATTAAATTCATATTTTCAGCATAAGACGGCACATAAGAAATTACGCTTCCCATCATGACCGCAGAGCATAAAACAGCCGTGCATTTTTTCAAAATGTTGCGTTTCATAAGTTAAACCTCCTGTTTCAGATAATGTAATATAAACGTGTAAACCACATCATAAATTTGAATCGGATAATAAGGAATATCGGCATATTCCAGCGCTTTTTTCTGACTGCCGCTATCGCTTGCATAGCTGTCTATGCCGTACAGAAAAATGAAAAAGCTCTGTTGGAATTCCTTTTTTGCCGTATCGGTAATAGTCGGAAAGAATTTGTCCAGACATATCAATAGCGTTTGCATAGCGGCATAAGTGACCTGCTGCACTTCCGCAAGACGTTCGGTACGGCTGTTTTCTTCCAGTTCATAGTGATTCCACGAAATCAGCTTCAAAAAATATCTGCGTTCCTGTAAGGAAGAAGCAATAGCTTCAGCAAATTCGATCAGGGTCATGCTGTCATGATCTTCGATTTTCTGCAATACACTACACCATGACTGAAATTCCCTTGCAATCAGCGCAAGAAAAATTTCCTCTTTTGTCTGAAAATA
>DHYN01000025.1:3107-3386 GCA_002414125.1 Ruminococcus sp. UBA5129
ACTCATGGTCTGATAGAGTTCTTCAAAAGCATTAATAATTTCGTTTTTTCGAGAATTGATAAGTTTTTCTGAACCTCGTGACATGGTAAAACTCCTTTTATTTTCTAAGCTGACAATTTGTCATTTATATTATACGCCTAAATTGACAAGTTGTCAAGATAGAACAAAAAAATTTTAAACTTGACATATTTAATGAAAAGAGAATAGGTAAAACAATGTCAAATTATAAATCCTATATTTTGGAAGCCGTTAAAGAACTAAGGAAGCGCTGATTAAATC
>DHYN01000025.1:3430-9933 GCA_002414125.1 Ruminococcus sp. UBA5129
ATGCTGACACATTTCAAGAAATGTCTGTGCAAGATAACGGAAAATATGCAAGCAAAATGCATGCTGAGCCGTAAGGCGTGATTTATTCAGTGATTCCCTAATTACTTGAAAGCAAAATGTAAATTTCAGGCAAATACTATGTTCTGAGGTTGCATTGAATAAAAGAATGTGGTATAATACTATAAGTTAGGGGGCTTTGATTTGAATACACTTAATCTTATATTATGTGCTGTTGCCGCAGCAACTCTTGATATATGCGCTCTCGTCCTTATACTGACTGCATATTCGGAAAGAAGATCATGCAAAAAACGCTGGGACAAATTGACGGGAACTATGGAGCTTGCCGAACAATCCATGACATATCCTCTTGTTTGTGACGAAATACTTATCGGACGTCATGCATCCGCCGATATACGACTGCCCGATATTTCAGTTTCTCGGTATCACGCAATGCTTACTGTATCCAATGGCGTATGGGTAATTACAGATATCGGCTCGAAATCAGGAGTTTTTGTTAACGGAAATCTTATAAAACAGGCCGTTCTCCGTGAAAATGATACGATAAATATAGGCGTTCGCCGACTGATCTTCAGACGAAGGAGTGATTCATATGTCCGCTAATCCTATTTCATTTGCATTTTCATGTATTTTTGTGATATTTGCGCATTCCGCAATGCTCGTCAACGTTTTTATAAACGGCAGCTATGAAAGCCTTACTCCTGTCATTACGCTGGCAGCTGCCGTACTTTTCCTTGATATAGCGTATTTTGTAATTATTCCGTTTTTCAGGCAAAGCAGTTATACCGTAGATTTTTTGCTCCTGTTGATACTGAATATGAGCGTTATTTTTCAATCCTGCTTTGGCGGAGTCCGTCTTTCCGTAAAACATTATATCACTGTAATTGCAGCCCTTGCCGCCTGTCGTGCAGGCTATCTCTTATGCCGCAATTATAAATGGATACAACGGCAGCGGAAGTACTTTTATATCGGAATAGGATTGCTTTTTATAATTATCCTGACCTTAACCGGAAGTCGACGTATGTGGATCTCACTTGGTTCGATCACTATCCAGCCTTCGGAATTTATTAAGCCGCTGTTTATCCTTGTTTGTGCTACTTCTGTAACAGCTCAGCAGAAAAAACATAAAATACTATGCTTCAATGTCGTTTATGAAAATCTCGCACTTTGGGGTCTAACGGCTATGATATGCCTGCTTCAATGGTGGTGCAGAGATCTTGGAAGTCTTCCGACATTTCTGGGAATTTACATCAGCGGCTTTTTGTTTAGGATATGCTATCCCAAGGCCAAGCTTTCCAAGAAAACTTTTATATTGGCCGGAATTGTTCTTCTTGCTGCTGCTCTTGCCGCAATGAAGTTTGCTCCTGCCTACGTTCAGGAACGGCTGCATGTTGATATATGGAGCGACACAAACGGAAACGGCTATCAACAGTCGCGTGCACTTATTGGTATCGCTAACGGAGGCTGGTTTGGAAAAGGTCCCGGAAACGGATATCTTTGCAATATCTTTGCACATGACAATGACATTGTCTTTGCTACTGTCTGTGAAGAATGGGGACTTCTTTATGCACTGATGATGATCTGCGTAATACTTATTATGCTCGCTATTCCACTGATAAATCCCCCGAGATCGTATTATCACGGAACTATTGCTGCCGGAGTATGCGCGGCTTTTACCGTCCAAATGGCGCTGAATATATTTGGATCATGTAATATGATACCGTTTACTGGAGTCACGATCCCATTTATTTCCTCGGGAGGAAGCTCAATGATGGCAAGCGGCTTTATGATCGGAATGCTTGTTGCCGCTCAGTCTCCGATATTTAAGGAATCTGCTCCAAAGCAGAAAAAAGTAAAATCAATGAGGAGGCTTGCACAATGAAAAGCATACGAAGATGTCAGCATATAATAAGCCTTTTTATTCTGATTTTTATTGCCGGAATGGCAGGGCTTGTATTCAAGCTTCAGCATGAATCTCCTTTTTACATGATGAATTCAGATAATCACGAGCTCGGACGCGTCTATGACAGACACGGAGAGATTCTTTTTAACGGAAGCTCTGACGGTAATTGGGCTGATGAATATGGGGATAATTATTTTATCGACATAGGCAATCTTATTGGCGACGACAAAGGACAGATGACTAATACTCTTGTTGCACGCAATATAGAAAAGCTTAACAATTACAGCTTCTCAGGCGGTCTTGTCAGCGATGGCGGAAAGTCGGCGATTTACACCACTCTGGATCATAAAGCGAATCGAGCTGTCTATGATTCATTTCTCGGAAACAAAGGCTGTGCCGTTGCTTACAACTATAAAACTGGAGAGATTCTTGTATGCACAAGTTTACCGTCGATTGATGTTACAAAGGGATATGGAAATATTGACGCCCTTGAATCCGGAACACTTATATCTAAAACAATGTACCGCACCGTTCCCGGTTCAACACAAAAGGTTTCCACTGTCATTGCTGCACTTGAAATTATGGGAGCTGAAAAGCTTTTTTCAAAATCGTTCAATTGTTCCGGAAAATACATTAACAAAAGCGGCGATACTATTGATTGCCACGAGTTTTACGGACATGGTACTTTAACTATTCAACAAGCGGTGGAAAAAAGCTGCAATCCATTTTTTGCTCAGCTTATCGAGGACGGAGATCTGCCCCTAAGCAAACTGAAAAAAATATATAAACGTCTTGGATATGCCGTCAATGACGATAAGATTAATTATATTGATATTGACGGAATAAAATGTGAATCGGCATCAACCACTCTCACCGATCCGAATGATTTTCAGACGCAATGGGGATGCCTTGGACAGGGCGATACTCTTGTAAGTCCTATTCAGCTTATGATGTGGCAAAGCGCAATTGCTAACGGCACAGGAAAAATGACTATGCCGTATCTTATCGACGAAGTTACAAATGTCCGCGGAAAAATTACCGAAAGGGCTGAAACTACGTTCAGCGACAGACTTTTTTCCGAAGAAACTTCAGATACTATAAGACAGATACTTCTTACAAATGGCGCAAATAACTACACATACGCCATAAGCGGTTACACTATCGGAGTAAAAAGCGGTACCGCACAAGTCGACGAAGGCAAAAAAGAAAATTCTCTGCTCACAGGATTTGTGGACGATCCTATGATGCCGGTCGCATTCTGCGTATTGCTTGAAGATAGAAACAGTACTTCGCTTAAAGCTGAGCAAATTGTAAAAGTTATGCTTGACGCTTTATCATCAAAATAATTTAGACCGTCATTTTTTACAATATTTGTATTATATTTTTTGTACAAATAACGAAAATAACAAAAAGAACTTGTAAAAAAGCAATAATTATGGTATAATACAACTATAGGTAATCTTTAAAAGCGTATGCTTGCCTATAATATTTATGGTCAGACTTTGTTCTGATCCTAAAGGAGGACTTCTATGAAAACTACTATTACAGCTAAAAAAATGCAGATTCCACAAAACTTTACAGAATATGCAGAAAACAAAATTGACTCAAAACTCAGTAAATTCTTTGGTGATGAAGCTGCTGCAAAAATTGTTATCTCAGAGATCAAAAATCAAATTATTCTTGAACTTACCGTTAAATACAACAGTATGATCTTCCGCGCGGAGCGCACTGCTGCTGATAAAAATGACGCTCTTGATGATGCTATAGATAAGATCATTCGTCAGATCCGAAAGAATAAAACAAAAATTGAAAAACGTCTTAAAGCAACTGCTTTTAAAGAAGCCTTTACTGAACCTGTTGACGAACAGTCCGATTATGAAGTAATCAAGCATAAAAAGTTCAAAATGCGGCCTATGGATACCGAAGAAGCTATTCTTCAAATGAATATGCTTGGCCACAGCTTTTTCATGTTTACTAATGCTGCTACAGGTGAAATTAACGTTGTTTATAAGCGTAATGAGGGGAATTACGCAGTTCTTGAACCGGAACATGAATAAATATTATGCGGGACATANNGCCCGCATTTTATTAAATCCTATTTTCATAATTTTTAAAGGAGAATTTACATGGACAGCTATAAAAAATCAATTATTACAAAACGCATTATGAAAGTCGGCGAAAATCTGAGAAAAAACAATATGGAATTTTACTACGCCGAAACAAAAAACGATGTTTATGATATTGTAAAGCAAATGCTGAAAAAAGGAGACGTTATAACCCATGGTGGCAGTGTTTCCATGGTTGAATGTGGTATAAAAGAACTTATCAGTTCGCCTGAGTATAATTATCTTGACCGTTCCAAAGCTCAGACACCGGAAGAAATCAAGAAAATTTACCGGGCAGCTTTTTCTGCAGATGTGTATATTTCAAGCGCTAACGCTATAACTGAGGACGGCGTTCTTTATAATGTGGACGGAAACAGCAATCGAATTGCAGCAATTGCTTTCGGCCCGGATTCTGTCATTATCATTGCGGGCTTCAATAAGATTGTACGAAATCTTGAAGAAGCTGAAATACGTGTAAAAAATGAAGCTGCGCCTGCAAATTGCGTCAGACTTTCATGTACATCATATTGCAGCGAAACAGGAGAATGCTTATCTCTTTCTAAATCAAACAGACAAATAACTGACGGCTGCTCAAGTGATGGACGTATCTGCTGTAATTATCTTATCTCTGCACAGCAGCGTCATAAAAACAGAATAAAAGTAATTATCGTAGGCGAAGAACTCGGATATTAACAGTAGTCTCCTCTTAAATCTAAATTGAGATTTTTTATTCACCTTAAAAGCCTATTTCATTATTAATTTTTAAAATTAATATATATTTATTTGTAAAAAAACTTGCATTTAACTTTATTTTATGTTATTATATAAAAAGAATGTGTCCCGAATTATAATTTTGATTTATCATTTCAGGGAATTAATAGTTTATGCCTATTATAAATAACATGAAAGAGAGTGATTTTATATGTTAAAAAAATATCTATGTATATTTTTGGTATCTATGATCCCAATTATTGAACTGAGAGGCGCTGTTCCCATTGGAACAGGTATGGATCTCCCATGGTACTGGTGCCTGATCGTCTGTATGATTGGAAATATGATACCTGTACCGTTTATATTTCTTTTTGCAAGAAAAATTCTTATTTGGGGAAGCAATAAGCCATGTATTGGAAAGTTTTTTTCATGGTGTTTAGAGAAGGGCGAAAAAGGAGGTAAAAAACTTCAGGAAAAAACAGGTAAAGGAGTATATCCTGCTCTCTTACTTTTTGTTGGAATTCCACTTCCCGGAACTGGGGCTTGGACAGGCACTCTTGCTGCAAGTATCCTAAATCTTGATTTCAAAAAAAGTATTACCGCTGTTTTATTAGGTGTTCTTCTTGCCGGTATAATAATGACTGTAGGAAGTCTTCTTGTTAAAGCAGGAATATCATTTTTTTAATTTATGAAAATAAAAAATCACACCAAACCATATCTCAAAATCGCAAAAAGCTGATCCTCAAATTGCTAAGATTTGGTGATTATTATGAAAGACAAAGACTGGTTGGAAATTATAGTTTACTTCTTTTTTTCTGTATTAGTTCTCGTTGCATTATTTCTCAATGTTAGTTGGTTAGTAGCAATATGCTTTATTATCGCCGGTATAATAGGTATCCTTGCAGCAATATTCAAATGGGATGATGTGCTGTTCTATAATCATTTTTGGATCGATCTTGATACAAACATTTGGTATAGAATTCTTAATGGAGTAATTGGCTTGATGTTCATTGTTGGTGGTGTTTTAATCCTTGTGTTAAAAATAAAGTTTTGGTAAGTGATTATAAAACATTATATTCAGATTTTTCGATATTTCGGCACATTTGCCATTCTAATGCTTAAAAACGTCTATTTTACAGGATTAGATTACTGCAGACTTTCGTAACTATCTGCAAACTCAAATTTCCTTTCTGTGCGAGGTCTTTCTTTCCGCATCGTAAAAGAAGATTATTGCTGAAAGCTTATTGAAAAATTATAATAACCCTCCTCACATTATCAGTGCTTCGCGTGAAATAATGTGAGGAGGGTTTGTTTACTTTGGCAGCTTTAATAATATAAAAATTTATTTTTTAAAATCAACTTAAATTTGTGTTACGAAAGTGGTATACTATAAAAATTATCTTTCAAATGCAAGCTCTTAAAATTGCTTTGAAAGCTTACTGTAAGGTCAGTATGCTGTTGAGATATATGCCAAATGTTGATTTGGATTAGTGTGAAACGGTTACTATAAGGAGACTTTCAATGAAAATAGGGCATGGGGAAATTATTGTCTTACTTCATTGACAAACCTGCAAAAATAGTATTTTATATCACAAAATTTTTCTTGCAAAATATTCTAAAATATGTTATCATTATAAAGAATGTATTGAATTCGTGAAAGGAAGAATAAAATGGCTAAGAAAAACGATTACGGAAACGAAAGCATTACAATGCTCAAAGGCGCTGACAAAGTAAGAAAGCGCCCGGCTGTTATATTCGGTTCAGAT
>DHYN01000025.1:10003-14995 GCA_002414125.1 Ruminococcus sp. UBA5129
ATTTCAGAAACAACGACATAGAAGTGGAGGATTTCGGACGAGGCTGTCCTGTTGATTTCAACAATAATGAGCAGCGATATAATTGGGAACTGGTCTACTGTGAGCTTTATGCAGGCGGTAAGTACGACGATTCCGCCGAATCCTACGAATATTCACTCGGTCTTAATGGACTCGGACTATGCGCAACGCAGTTTTCCTCGGAATTTATGGACGTTGAGGTAATCCGCGACGGCTATAAATATACGCTTCATTTTGAAAAAGGCGATAACGTAGGCGGACTGAAAAAAGAGCCGTTCAAAAAGAAACAGACAGGTACCAAAACACACTGGCGGCCTGATCTGGATGTGTTTACAGACATTCAGGTATCGGACGAGTATTTCTGCGATATACTGAAACGACAAGCTGTTGTAAATCCCGGTATACTCTTTGTTTTTCGTTCAGAAAACGAGGCCGGAGGTTTTAACGAAACAGAATTTTTTTATGAAAACGGAATTACCGATTACGTTTCTGAGATAGCTGCGGACAAGTCAATGACTTCGATACAACATTGGTCAGCCGAAAAGCGCGGACGTGATCGAGAGGATAAACCTGAATACAAGGTCAAACTGGACGTTGCCGTTACCTTTTCCAATAAGATAAAGCAAATTGAATACTACCACAATTCAAGCTTTCTTGAGCATGGCGGTTCACCAGAACGCGCAGTAAAACAAGCATTTGTATCACAAATCGATGCTTATCTGAAACAGAATAACGGCTATCTGAAAAGCGAATCAAAAATTACCTTTAACGATGTTGAGGAATGCCTTGTTCTGGTATCGTCATCATTTTCGACTCAAACCTCATATGAAAATCAAACAAAGAAAGCCATTACCAATAAATTTATTTACGAGTCAATGACGGAATTTCTCAAGCATCAGCTTGAAGTTTACTTTATTGAAAATCCTGATGAAGCACAAAAAATTGCCGAGCAAGTGCTTTTAAACAAACGCAGCCGTGAAAATGCCGAAAAAACACGCCTGAATATGAAAAAAAAGCTTTCCGGAACGATAGATCTTGCTAATATGGTAGAAAAATTTGTGGATTGCCGTACTAAGGACGTTTCTCGGCGAGAAATCTACATCGTGGAAGGCGACTCGGCTCTCGGTTCGGTAAAGCTCGCCCGTGACGCAGAGTTTCAGGCTGTGATACCTGTCCGCGGAAAGATACTGAACTGCCTTAAGGCGGAATATACCAAGATCTTCAAGAGCGACATCATCACCGATCTCATAAAGGTGCTCGGATGCGGCGTTGAAGTCACCTCCAAGGCTAACAAGGAGCTTTCAACATTCAATATCGACAACTTCCGTTGGAACAAGATCGTCATCTGCACCGATGCCGATGTTGACGGCTTCCAAATCAGAACGCTCATTCTCACGATGCTGTACAGGCTCACTCCGACACTCATTGAACAGGGCTGCGTCTATATCGCCGAGTCTCCGCTCTTCGAGATAAACACAAAGGACAAGACATACTTCGCTTACACCGAACAGGAAAAACAGCGCATCCTCACCGAAATAGGCGACAAAAAGCATACCATCCAACGCTCAAAGGGTCTCGGTGAGAACGAGCCCGAAATGATGTCCCTCACTACCATGAACCCCGCTACACGCCGCCTTATCAAGGTCACTGCCGCCGACATCACCGAGGCAGCAGAGGTGTTCGAGATGCTCCTCGGCGACGATCTGCAAGGCCGTAAGGACTACATCTCCGAGCACGGCAGCGAATACCTTGAACTGGCTGACATAAGCTGATCCTCACAAAGGAGATATTTTAATGGCAAGAAAAAAAGAATCACCAAAGAAAAAGCCCTCCGTCAAGCATGAGGCTTATATCGAGGGCTCCGGCATCGTCGTTGACAGCGAGATAACAGGAATCCTCAAAAACAACTATATGCCCTATGCGATGAGCGTTATCATATCGCGTGCTCTTCCCGAGATCGACGGCTTCAAGCCCTCTCACAGAAAGCTCCTGTACATGATGTACAAGCGCGGTCTGCTCAATCCCGACAAGGAGCGCTCCAAGTCCGCAAACGTTGTCGGCGAGACCATGAAGCTCAATCCCCACGGCGATCAGGCGATCTATGAGACTATGGTGCGTCTCACACGCGGAAACGAGGCTTTGCTCCACCCATATGTCGATTCAAAGGGTAACTTCGGTAAGCAGTACTCAAGCAAAATGCACTACGCCGCCGCTCGTTATACCGAGGTAAAGCTCGAGAGGATATGCGGCGAACTGTTCCGCGACATCGACAAGGAAACTGTCGATTTTGTCCCAAACTACGACAATACCATGACCGAGCCTACGCTCCTGCCTGCAACCTTTCCCACTGTCCTCGTAAACGCAAACACGGGTATCGCTGTCGGTATGGCAAGCAACGTCTGCCCCTTCAACCTCGAAGAGGTCTGCGAAACGTGCATCGCACTCATGAAAGACCCGAATCACGACATCCTCAGCACGCTGAAGGGTCCCGATTTCCCCGGCGGCGGATTTATGCTCTATGACGAGGCAGAGCTCGCCAAGGTCTATGAAACAGGACGCGGAAGCATCAAGGTGCGCTCAAAATATAACTACGACAAGGCTTCAAACTGCCTCGAGATCACCGAGATCCCCTATACAACTACGATCGAGGCTATCATCACTAAGATCATCGAGCTCGTCAAGACGGGCAAGCTCCGCGAGATCTCCTATATCCGCGATGAGACCGACATAGACGGTCTGAAGATCGCAATCGACCTCAAACGCGGTACAGACCCCGACAAGCTCATGCAGAAGCTCTTCCGCCTCACTCCGCTTCAGGACGCTTATCCGTGCAATTTCAATATCCTCATCGCAGGTACTCCCCGTGTTATGGGCGTGCGCGAAATTCTCACGGAATGGACCGCTTTCCGTGAGGAATGCGTCACTCGCCGTACATATTTCGACCTCACCAAGAAAAAGGAAAAGCTCCACCTGCTTGAAGCGCTCGCGAAGATACTCCTCGACATCGACAAGGCGATCAGGATAATCCGTGAGACCGAAGCTGAATCTGAGGTAGTCCCGAACCTTATGATCGGATTCGGGATAGACGAGATACAGGCGGAATACGTTGCCGAGATCAAGCTCCGCAACATCAACAAGCAATACATCCTCCGCCGCATCGAGGAGATCGACGCCCTCAAAGCCGATATTGCCGAAATGGAAGAAATACTCCGCGACAAGAAAAAAGTCCGCAGGATCATCATCGGCGAGCTCCGCGAGGTCATCAAGAATTACGCTCAGCCGCGTAAGACGATGTTCTACTACCTCTCCGACATCGAGGAGGAAGAGGCGATTGACGATACTCCCGATTATCCCGTAAATATTTTCGTCTCGGCAAGCGGCTATTTCAAGAAGATCACCGCCGCATCGCTCCGCATGAGCAGCGATCAGAAGCTCAAAGAGGGCGACTACATTAGTCAGAATTTCGAGGCTACAAACAAAACCGAGCTTGTGTTCTTCTCGGATCGAGCTCAGGCTTACAAATCGCGTGCAAGCGCCTTTGACGACACCAAGGCAAGCGTTATGGGCGATTTCGTCCCTGCAAAGCTCGGCTTTGACGACGGCGAGAACCTCGTTGCTGCCGTGCCGACTGTTGATTACTCGGGCTGCATGCTATTCCTCTTCGAGAACGGCAAGGCTGCCAAGATACCGATGAACGCCTACGAGACCAAGACGAACCGCAAAAAGCTCGCTAAGGCTTATTCCGACAAGTCGCCGCTCGTTGCAGCTCTCTTTATCAATGAGGACTGCGATATTCTGCTCAGGAGCACCTCCGGTCACGCTCTCGTTTTCAACACAGCTATGATACTTCCCAAAGCTACTCGTGATTCGCAGGGCGTTCAGGTCATGACTCTGCGCAAAAAGTCGCTCCTCGCATCCGCACAGATGATCGAAGCCGCGCAGCTTCCCGACCTCGAAAAATACCGCTCCAAGAACGTCCCTGCCGCAGGAAAGCTTGCCAAAGAGCTTGGAGACTCGAATCAGCTCTCGTTCTGATACACTGTCCCATATCATATAAAAAGAGCGGACGATCGCTCATCCGCTCTTTTTATGTAGTTTTTACGATATATCGTTCGGAAGCTTACTTTACGATAAACTTGTCGATAGCCTTGAAGAAATCATCTGCATCGTCAGTGTGAGCTGAAAGCTCGATCGGCTTTGAGAGGTCAAGGCTGAAAATGCCCATGATAGACTTTGCATCAACTGCGTATCTGCCTGATACGAGATCAATGTCAAAATCATAGTGCATTACGATATTGACGAATTCCTTTACGTCATTGATTGCCTGAAGTGAAACTGTTGCCTTTGTCATAACTTTACCTCCTAATAATTGGTCGTTATACGGTTACTTATTTATCCTGCGATCCTTCCCAATCGCACCCTAATAATAACACTTCTCTTCGGCGTTGTCAAGGAATTTCCTGCAATTTCGTGATTTCACCTAATATGACTCGCCTTTTGCGGATTCCTTTTATAAATTGTGAACCATGTACAAATGCAGATATTGAGAATTGTGCATAATTAACATATGTCTATTAAGAGGTGAACTATGCTCAGCGTTTTTTTTGCGACCTTCGGATGCAAGGTCAATCAATATGAGACAGAATGCCTGCGTGAAGCCTTCCGCCGCGAGGGCTTCGATACGGTCGGAAAGGCTTCCGATGCCAATATTATTGTCGTGAACACCTGCTCCGTAACGGCTTCTGCTGACAGCAAGTCCCTTTATGCGGTGAGAAAATTCCGCCGCAACTTCCCGAACGCAGTCATCGCCGTGTGCGGCTGCATTCCGCAGACCGTTCCCGATCTCGCCGAAAGGCTGCCCGAGGCTGATATTCTCTCGGGAACCCGTCAGCGCGCGGAGCTTCCGCAGCTCGTCAGCAGATTTATCGCTGAGAAGCGTCCCATCAGCAGCATATGCGCGTATGAGGGCGCGAC
>DHYN01000025.1:15093-15351 GCA_002414125.1 Ruminococcus sp. UBA5129
GACCGCTCAAAGCCGCTTGAAGCTATACGCCGAGAGGTCTCCTCGCTCGCTGAGGCAGGGCGTAAGGAGATAGTCCTCGTCGGTATCAATCTTGCGTTCTACGGAGAGGAATTCGGACTCAGACTCATTGACGCTGTCGAATTATGCTGTGCGGCTGATGGCATAGAACGCGTGAGACTCGGTTCGCTTGAACCCGAAATGATCTCGGACGACGACCTGAAAAGATTAGCAGTTCAGCCGAAATTCTGTCCGCAGTTC
>DHYN01000025.1:15360-15789 GCA_002414125.1 Ruminococcus sp. UBA5129
TCCGCAGCATGAATCGCCACTACAACTGCGACCGGTACCTCGGTCTCGTCAACGCGATACGCTCATACTTTCCCGACTGCGCGATCACTACCGATATGATGGTCGGATTCCCTACAGAGACCGAGGACGACTTCGAAGAATCTCTCGCCTTTGCGGAAAGGGTCGGCTTCGCGAAGATCCACGTTTTTCAGTACTCGCCGCGTCCCGGAACTCCTGCCTCCAAGCTTCCGCAGCTCCCCGACCGCATAAAGGCAATGCGCGCCGACCGTCTTAAGGCTCTCGGCACGATCCTCGAAAAGCAGCACATCCAAAATATGATCGGCAAGACAGTCCCCGTTCTCTTTGAACGCGAAAAGGATCCCGATCATCATCACGGATATGCTCCCGATCACACGCTTGTAAAAGTTAAAAGAAAAAATTTTAAAAAAA
>DHYN01000025.1:15810-16937 GCA_002414125.1 Ruminococcus sp. UBA5129
TATCGGCATCATAGCGGTTGATCTGTCACTGACAACTCCGAGCACGTCTGATCAATATTTCCGTTCCATAGCTTTGACCTTCAACGATGTCATCCGCAATTGACATCGTTTAGAACTTATACTTAAATATTTCGGATTTGCGGAGATAAGGAGATCATTATTATGTCTGTATTCAGAATTTATGTTGAGAAAAAGCCTGAATTTGCCGTAGAAGCACAGTCTGTACTCAGCGATGTCCGCACTGCGCTGCGCCTCGGCATATCGGGTGTCAGAATAATCAACCGCTATGATGCCGATAAGCTCAGCCGTGAGGATTTCGATGCCGCTATCAGCACTGTTTTCTCTGAGCCTGCCGTTGACGTTACCTACAACGAGCTCCCTCCGATCAGCGCCAACGAACGTGTTTTCGCCGTTGAATACCTCCCCGGTCAGTTCGACCAGCGCGCCGATTCGTGTGAGCAGTGTATCCAGATACTTCGTCAGGGAGAACGCTGCCGCGTGAGAAACGCTCGTATTTACATAATTTCAGGCGCACTCACCGATGAACAGTTCGCTCAGCTTAAGGCTTATATCATCAACCCCGTAGAGAGCCGCGAGGCTTCGCTCGAAACCGTTAAGTCCCTCGATACAAATTACGACGTCCCAACAACGGTCGAGGAGCTTGAGGGCTTCATAAACCTCAATGATGCAGGGCTCAACGCCTTTATCAAAAAGTTCGGTCTCGCTATGGATTTCGATGACATCAAATTCTGTCAGGACTATTTCCGCAATACCGAAAAGCGCAACCCCACTATCACAGAGATCAGAATGATAGATACCTATTGGTCGGATCACTGCCGCCATACCACGTTCCTTACCAATGTTAAAAATGTCGATATTGCCGCTCCGTATATCAAGGATACATACGAAATGTATATCAATGTCCGCGAGGAGCTCGGCAGGACTGACAAGCCGATCACCCTCATGGATCTCGGTACTATCGCTGCAAAGAAGCTCAAAGCCGACGGTCTTATGCCCGATCTCGATGAGAGCGAGGAGATCAATGCCTGCTCCGTTAAGATCAAGGTCGATATTGACGGTCAGCTCGAGGACTGGATCCTCATGTTCAAGAACGAGACTCACAACCA
>DHYN01000025.1:17055-30180 GCA_002414125.1 Ruminococcus sp. UBA5129
TCTCTCTTCCGGAGGATTACCCAGATCACCGTTGGCGCTGCTAACGGATACAGCTCCTACGGAAACCAGATCGGTCTCGCTACGGGTCATGTTGCCGAAGTCTATCACCCCGGATATGTTGCTAAGCGAATGGAGATAGGCGCTGTACTCGGCGCTGCCCCTGCCGAAAATATCAGACGTGAAGCTCCTGTTCCCGGTGACATAGTTATACTCCTCGGCGGAAAGACAGGACGTGACGGCTGCGGCGGCGCTACAGGCTCGTCCAAGTCTCATACGCTCGAATCTCTTGAAAGCTGCGGCGCAGAGGTGCAAAAGGGTAATCCTCCGGAAGAGAGAAAGCTCCAGAGACTCTTCAGAAAGCCCGAGGTCACAAGGATGATAAAGCGCTGCAACGACTTCGGTGCAGGCGGCGTATCAGTTGCTATCGGCGAGCTGACAGACGGTCTCGTTATCAACCTCAATGCAGTACCCAAGAAGTATGACGGTCTTGACGGTACGGAGATCGCTATTTCGGAGTCACAGGAGAGAATGGCAGTTGTCATCGCTCCGGAGGATCTCGACGCATTTATGGCTGAGGCTAAAAATGAAAACCTCGAGGCTACACTCGTAGCTGACGTTGTTGAAGAGCCGCGTCTAAAAATGAACTGGAACGGTAATACTATCGTTGACCTTTCACGCGAATTCCTCAATTCAAACGGCGCTCCGAAGTACACCGATATCTACGTTGAAGCTCCCGCCGAGAACCCCGAGATCGAGACCGTAGACTGCGCTGACTCGTGGACAGAGCTTATGTCCAACCTCAATGTTTGCTCGCAGAAGGGTCTCATCGAGAAATTCGACTCGACGATCGGCGCAGGAACAGTCCTGATGCCTTTCGGAGGCGCTTATCAGATGACTCCCTCGCAGGCTATGGCTGCAAAGATTCCC
The DNA here is from genome assembly GCA_002414125.1 of Ruminococcus sp. UBA5129. GTDB lineage: Bacteria > Bacillota > Clostridia > Oscillospirales > Ruminococcaceae > Ruminococcus. The sequence continues at coordinate 17,983 of DHYN01000025.1, forward strand.
GTCCTCAAGGGCGAAACTACTACATGCTCGCTCATGGGCTGGGGTTATAATCCCGATATTTCTGAAAAAAGTCCGTATCACGGCGCTATGATGGCTGTAATCGAGTCGATCGCCAAGGTAGTTGCCGCAGGCGGTTCGTATAAGAAGTGCTGGCTCACCTTCCAAGAATACTTCGAGAGAACGCAGAACGATCCCAAGCGTTGGGGTAAGCCTATGGCTGCTCTGCTCGGTGCTTTCAAGGCTCAGCTCGAAATGGGCTGCGGCTCGATCGGCGGAAAGGACTCCATGAGCGGTACGTTCGAGCAGATCGACGTTCCGCCGACCCTCGTTTCATTCGCAGTTTCAACTGCTTCCGCCGACAAGATCGTCTCGACCGAATTCAAGACCGCAGGCAGCGACGTTATCATGATCGCTCCCGATTTCGATGAAAACGGTCTCCCTGTTTTCGAGAGCGTCAGAAAGTGCTTCGACCGCGTTGAGGACATCATCGCATCAAACCGTGCAAAAGCGATCTGGACTGTAGGATACGGCGGTGTCGCTGAGGGTATCGCCAAGATGTGCTTCGGCAACAAGCTCGGCTTCGAGTTCACCTCACGGCTCTCCGCTCAGCAGCTCTACAAGCCGTGCTGCGGCGCTTTCATTATCGAGTTAAGCAGCAACGCAATGCCATATGAGACTGTTATCGGTAAGACTATCGAGGACTACAAGATCCTCTGTCTCGACTATACGGTAAACCTCGACACGCTCCAGCGCGTCTGGGAGGGCAAGCTCGAATCTGTATTCCCCTGCCGAATCAGCACTACAGAGCTTACACCCGAGACCTATTCCTATAAAAATACAGCAAAGCTTTCACCTGCTATCAAGGCTGCAAAGCCAAGAGTGCTCATCCCCGTTTTCCCCGGCACTAACTGCGAATACGATACCGCTCGTGCCTTCGAGCGCGCAGGCGCTGAGGCTGAGGTAATGGTCATCCGCAACCTTGCCGCAGGCGACATAGAGGACTCCGTTGATGCTTTCGAGAAGGCTGTTAAGCAGTCGCAGATCATCATGATACCCGGCGGCTTCAGCGGCGGTGACGAGCCCGAGGGAAGCGGTAAGTTCATCACTGCTTTCTTCCGCAATCCCAAGATCAAGGATGCTGTTCACGAGCTTCTCAAGCAGCGTGACGGTCTTATGCTCGGTATCTGCAACGGATTTCAGGCTCTCATCAAGCTCGGTCTCGTGCCATACGGTGAGATCGTTGACATGACCGACGAATCGCCAACGCTCACATTCAATACCATCGCCCGCCACCAGTCGATGATGGTCAATACCCGTGTCGCTTCCAACAAGTCGCCGTGGCTCTACGGCTGCGAGGTAGGCGACATACACACTGTTCCGATCTCACACGGCGAAGGTCGCTTCGTTGCTCCGCTCAGCCTTATCCAGCGTCTCGCCTCCAACGGTCAGATCGCTACTCAGTATGTCGATATGGACGGATGTCCGACTATGGATATTCGCTATAACCCCAATACTTCGATAGACGCTATTGAGGGTATCACCTCTCCCGACGGACGTGTTCTCGGTAAAATGGGTCACTCCGAACGTAAGGGCAGCTTCATCTGCAAGAATGTCCCCGGCGAAAAGGAGCAGAAGATCTTCGATTCAGGCGTGGCTTACTTCAAATAATCGCTTTTAGGGAGGTATTACGATATGACCATAAGGGAATGCTATATAGCCGCCGACGGCGACTTTGAGGACGTTCTCAGACGCTTTATGTCAGAGGAGCGTGTCGCTAAATTCGCTGTGAAATTTCTGAAAGACAACTCGTTCAGCAATCTCACAGAAGCCCTTGCCGCAGGAGACCTCCAAGAGGCTTTCCGCGCAGCTCATACGCTGAAGGGACTCTGCTTTAACCTCGGATTCAACAAGCTCGGTGAACTTGCATCCGCTCTTACAGAGATACTTCGTCCGCTTGAACCTGTGGACACCTCCGACCTCATGAACAGCATCACCGAAGCTTACTGCAAGATAGTTGATGCTCTGAACCGCTTTCAGTGCTGACGTTTGGGAGGGAATATGATGGATCAGAAACTAAAAATACTTATTGTCGATGATTCCGAACTCAACCGTGAGATACTCACCGACATTCTTGAATCTCAGTACGATATTATTGAAGCCGAAAACGGAAAAATGGCTGTCGAGATTCTCGAAAAACGCCTCAGCGAGATCGTCATCGTGATGCTCGACCTCGTTATGCCCGAAATGGACGGCATACAGGTGCTCACTATGATGAATGAAAAGGGCTGGATCAACGATGTTCCTGTTGTTATGATCTCCTCCGAGGCATCGCCCTCCGCCATGGACAAAGCTTACGATCTCGGTATAACCGATTATATTACGCGCCCGTTCGACACCAAAACCGTTCAACGACGCGTTATGAATACAATTGCTCTTTACAGCAAGCAAAAAAAGCTCATCAAGATCGTTGCTCAGCAGATCTATGAGCGTGAAAAAATCAACAGCATGATGATAAATATCCTCAGCCATATTGTTGAGTTCCGTAACGGCGAAAGCGGTCTGCATGTGATCCACATCAAGACGGCTACGAGTCTTCTGCTCTCTGCACTCTCCGAAAAATGTCCCGAGCTTAAGCTCGACCGCGACAAGATAAATCTTATCAGCATGGCTTCAGCGCTTCACGACATCGGAAAGATCGTGATCCCCGAGCACATCCTCAATAAGCCCGGACGCTTCACTCCCGAGGAATTCGAGATCATGAAGAAGCATTCCGCTGCCGGCGCTGATATCCTCAAGGAATTCAATTCCAACGGAAATCCCCTCATCGAGGTCGCTTACGAGATCTGCCGCTGGCATCACGAGCGATTTGACGGCAGAGGCTATCCGGACGGTCTCAAGGGCAGCGAGATTCCCATTTCCGCACAGGTCGTCGCTATTGCAGACGTTTACGATGCGCTCACGAGCGAGCGATGCTATAAAGCCGCTATCCCTCATGAGGAAGCTTTGCAGATGATCGCTGACGGCAAGTGCGGCGCATTTGACCCGCTTCTGATCGACTGTCTCATGTCGGTCGCAGACCGCCTCAAGGAGGCTCTGTCGCAGAACACTATCTCAGATACTAACTGGTCATCCGTTCAGGATATGACTGAGCATATCCTCAAAAATAACGATATTACTATTTCTATCCCAATTACAAGATAAACCGTATTCGCCATAGTATTTATGATCTTTCATAGTACTATGGCGTTTACTTCTATTATACAAATTACATACATCAAAGAAAATGCTTCTCCGCAAAAAATCGTATAAAAACACTTGACAAAACGCGTGAATAGTGGTAAAATACATTTATTGATAAATGCCTTGACGGAGAGAAGTAGCAGGTGAATTCTCTTACAGTGAGTGCGGAACAGTGAAAACCGCATACCCGAGCTCCTGTGAATAACACTCCCGAGCATCAATCTGAACTCCCATTCGGGATATTAGGTGCGACGTTACCGTGCGTTAAACGGACAAGAGTGACCGCATCTTCTGCGGTAATTCAGGTGGTACCACGNNNTTTTTACGGGACGGTTTTTTATTTCGTCCCAATTCAGAGGGAAATCTCCGAATATATTTTGAAAGGATGATTTTTATGAAGCACACAGACATCAAAGAGGTCGTAAGTAAGCCTCAGTTTATCGGCGAGACCGTTACGGTATGCGGCTGGGTCCGTACTGCACGAAATTCAAAGAACGTAGCGTTCATCGAGCTCAATGACGGTACAACGCTCAAGCACCTCCAGATCGTTATAGATAAGGCTCTCGGCATTGATTACGAAGATGCACTCCGTCTCGGAGCGTCTATCAAGGTAACGGGCAAGGTCGTTGAAGCGCGTCAGGGCTCGGTGGAGATCAACGCAGAGACGATCGCTGTCATCGGTACATGTCCGCTTGAGTATCCGCTCCAGAAGAAGAGACATACTCTCGAATTCCTCCGCACCATGCCGCATCTCAGAGGCAGAACAAATACATTCAATGCAGTTTTCAGAGTCCGCTCGGTAATGGCTGATGCTATCCACGACTATTTCCAGAGCAAGAACTTTGTCTATGTGAACACTCCACTTATCACAGGAAGCGACTGTGAGGGCGCAGGAGAGATGTTCCAGGTGACTACGAACGGCTATACAAATAAGTACGACAACGAAGAGGACTACTACGCAAATGACTTCTTCGGCAAACGTGCGGGTCTGAGTGTTTCGGGTCAGCTTGAGGGCGAGGTCGCTGCTATGGCTTTTGGAAAGATCTATACATTCGGACCGAGCTTCCGTGCAGAGAACAGCAATACACCCAAGCATCTTGCGGAATTCTGGCACGTTGAACCCGAGATAGCTTTCGCAGAGCTTCCCGAGGTCATCGAGACTGCCGAGGACATGATAAAAACAGTCATCAGAGCTGTCCTCGATAAGTGCCCCGATGAGATGAAGTTCTTTGACGCTCATTTCGAGAACGGCATCATCGAACGTCTTGAAGAGCTTATCAGCCACGATTTCGGAGTATGCTCTTATACGGATGCTATCAAGCTCCTCAAGGAGTCAGGCGAGAATTTCCAGTATCCCGTTGAGTGGGGATGCGATCTCCAGACCGAGCATGAGCGCTATATTGCGGAAAAGGTATTCAAGAAGGCTGTTTTCGTGACAGATTACCCCAAGGAGATCAAGTCGTTCTATATGAAGCAGAATTCTGACGGAAAGACCGTTGCGGCAGTTGACCTGCTCGTTCCCGGAGTAGGCGAGATCATCGGCGGAAGTGAGCGTGAAGCTGATTACGACAAACTCGTTGCAGCAATGAACGAAAGAGAAATGAACCTCAGTCTCTACAGCGATTACCTCGAGCTCAGAAAGTACGGCTCTGTACCTCACGGCGGCTTCGGACTCGGATTCGAGCGTCTCATCATGTACGTTACGGGCGTATCGAACATCCGTGACGTTATCCTATACCCGAGAACTGTCGGCAGCATAAGATAAGATCACAAATTCGTTTTGACCGTGCGGCATCAATGGCGCTGCCGTATGATATTTCTTCTATTTGAAAGGAAAGTGACCAATATGTCAAGAGGACTCTATATTCCCGAGGGCTACAAGTCGGCTCTCACTCTCAGAGAAACACAGCACGCTATCAAGTACATCAAGGATATATTCCAGCAGGCGCTTTCATTCGCTCTTACGCTTGACCGCGTCTCCGCACCGCTTATCGTCCGCAAAGGAAGCGGTATCAACGATGACCTCAACGGCGTTGAACGCAAGGTAGACTTCACGATCAAGGAAATTGATTCCGAAGCCGAGGTCGTGCAGTCGCTTGCAAAGTGGAAAAGGATGGCCCTCTACCGTTACGGCTACAACGCTGGCGAGGGCATATACACCGACATGAACGCTATCCGCCGCGATGACGATACCGATAATACTCATTCGATCTTCGTAGATCAGTGGGACTGGGAAAAGGTCATCACAAGAGACCAGAGAAACATCGGATTCCTTAAGGACACTGTCCGTTCTATCGTAAAGGCAGTCGCTTATGTAAAGAGAAAAGTAAGGCTTCGTTACCCGATGCTCACAATGGATGTATGCGAAGAGCCATTTTTTATCACATCGCAGGAGCTTGAGGATATGTACCCCGACATGACTCCCAAGGAGCGTGAAAGACTCATCGCCAAGGATCACGGCACAGTGTTCGTAATGCAGATCGGCGGACTCCTTGCAAGCGGTCAGAAGCATGACGGAAGAGCTCCCGATTACGATGACTGGTCACTCAACGGCGACCTCCTGTTTTGGGACGATGTGCTCGACAACGCACTGGAGATCTCATCAATGGGTATACGCGTTGACGAGAATTCGCTCAAGGTACAGCTTGCAGAGTGCAATGCCGAGGACAGAATGAGATTCGATTACCACAGAATGATCGCTGAGGGCGAGCTTCCGCTCACTATCGGCGGCGGTATCGGTCAGTCGAGACTGTGCATGTTCCTCCTCGAAAAGGCGCATATCGGCGAGGTACAGTGCTCGATATGGCAGGACGAAATCGTGGAAAAATGCGCTTCAAACGGTATCACCTTACTGTAAATATCTCAACGGCTTTGCAGGCGCAGAGCCGTTTTGCGTAGGATACTGCGCCGCACAGTTCACTTATAATAGAAAGTAGGAAATATTATGTCAAAAATCAATATCGGCTTTATCGGAGCAGGAAACATGGGTACGGCTATCATGAAAGGCATCAGCGGATGCAGTCTGAACGATGAAATACAGCTTTTCGCGTTCGATCCAGATAAGACCAAGGTGAAGTCGCTTGCGGAGCTTGGCGTTATGGGTTGCGAGTCAGAGGCTGATCTCGTGAGCCGCTGCACATATGTTTTTCTCGCTGTAAAGCCGCAGATCATTGAGGGAGTCCTTGAAGCGGCAGCAGCTTCTGCTTCCTCCGACAACGTATTTGTCTCGATCGCAGCAGGCATTTCCGATGAATTCATCGCTTCCAAGACTATCCCCGATGCAAAGGTGATCCTTGTAATGCCGAACACTCCCCTGCTTCTCGGTGAGGGTGCATCGGCGCTTTCACGAAATGACCGCGTGAGCGATGAGGAGTTTGAGGTCGTTCTCTCAATATTCAGAGCGTGCGGAAAGGCTGCCGTTATCTCAAAGGATAAGATGAAGGAGATAATCGCTGTAAACGGAAGCAGTCCTGCGTTCATCTACCTCTTTGCAAAGGGCTTTATCGACTATGCCGAGTCGGCAGGCATCGACGCCTCGGCAGCTTCCGAGCTATTCACGCAAAGCCTTATCGGTTCGGCAAAAATGATAACCGATTCCGGATATACTATTGACGAGCTGATAAAAATGGTCTCATCACCGGGCGGCACGACACTCGCAGGACTCGACAGGCTCTATGAGGGCAATCTCACCGATACTGTTAAAAAATGCTGCGAGAGCTGCACGAAAAGGGCATACGAGCTTTCAAAGTAATACTAATGATCTGCGCTGTCTTTGACAGATAGGAATTTTGAGGTATATAGTATAGGACAAGTGCATATATTCTATTGAAAGGAATGATGCACTATGAAAACAAGCAGGCTTACACCAACGGGCAGACGACGATCGTGCTATGCGGCGCTTGCATCGGTCATACTCGCAGGCGTTGCCGCGGGAGCTGTGATAACGGCTTCTTTCGGAAGCGAAAAAACGTCTGAGAACCCGTGGCTGCACCAGTATTTTTCACCGATGCTGAGCGGAGAAACGATGCTTGATGTATTTCGCAATACATTCTTCACGGCAGGAGCTTTTGCGGCAATTATGTTTGTCCTCGGATTTTTTTCGGTCGGGCAGCCGCTTTGCATACTGCTCCTTGCGCACAGAGGACTCGGCATAGGCTCAGCGGCGGCACAGCTCTATATGGAAAACGGCTANNACGGCTTGGGCGCTATACCTGCGGTGGGAGTTCTCGTTCTTCCCAAGGCGGCGGCTTTGTCGATGATCGCAATTCTTGGAGGACGCGAGATGCTCAGGCTCTCGGGGATGCAGTTCGCGTTTCTGTTCAGGGACGTATTTCCCGAGGACAACATGAAACGTACAACAAAGCTGTATTGTATTAAATTTGCGGTGCTGATAATTTTGCTTGTCATAATTTCGGCAGCCGATTCATCACTAAATTATTTTTGCTCGGGTCTTTACTGAGCACGGAGGAAGTCAAATGGGTTTATTCAAGAACAAATATGCAAAGGCAGGTCCCGGGATCCCGACATACGGACCGAAAAAAACAGGTGCAGCCCTGTATTTCGATATTTTATGGCGTAAGATCTGGAAGCTTCTGGTACTTAACATGGTCTATACGGCATTTTTCGTACCGCTTCTGATCGGTGTAGTGCTGTTTTTCAAGATCGAAAACATCACTCTCAAGGTTGTTGCCTTAGTCGGCTGTGTACTCCTCTTCACAGTCCTCATCGGACCTGCAACGGCAGGTCTTACAAGGGTGATGCGCCGATTTGTCATTGAAAAGCCGTCATTTATCATGCATGATTTCTTCAAGGGCTTCAAGGAAAACTTCGCAAGGGCTTCGGTGATCGGGATCGTCGATGTTATCATTGTGATCTCTATAGTGTCGGGATTCAAGATATATCCGTACCTTGCAGAAACAACAGGCTCGAAGATCTTCTATGTGATGTACGCTGTCAGTCTCAGCGTGGCGCTTTCGGTGATAATGATGAATTTTTACCTGTTCCTTATGCTGACAGCGACCGATCTTTCGTTCAAGGATCTCTTGAAAAACTCATTTACTCTTGCGATATTAGCCATAAAAACCAGCCTTATCACTTTCATTATCGTGGCAGTTGTGATCGCAGCGATAGTACTCCTCCTGCCGCTCGAGATAGTGATGATGATACTTCCGTTCTTCCCGTTTGCTTTCCTTGCATTCACGATAAGCTTCATGTGCTATCCCGTGATACAGAAGTACGTTATCAATCCGTTCTATACCGAGCAGGGACTCGTTAATCCCGAGCTTACGCAGGATGACGATGATGACGAGGAGCGCATCTGTCAGGATATGGGCGGTCTTGAGCAGCCCATGACCGAAGAGCCTGTCAAGAAGCGCGCAAAGGGAAAAGGCAGACGCATTTCCTAAAATTAAAAGAATAAAAAAATGAAAATAATAAAAAAGGATCTCATACCGAATTTGTTTGGTGTGAGATTTTTTTTGACGAATATCTGAGCGAATTACGGAAATGCTATTTCTGAACAATAAAATTCGGAGGAAAACCATGAAAGATAAAATTTTTGGCGTATTGCAGCGAGTCGGACGCTCATTTATGCTGCCGATCGCATTGCTTCCTGTTGCAGGACTCCTTCTCGGCATAGGAAGCTCGTTCACCAATCCGACAACAATTGAGACATACCATCTGACGAATATAATAACCGAGGGCGGTGTGCTTTATACCATACTCGACATCATGAGCAAGACGGGAAGCGCCGTTTTCGATAATCTGTCACTGCTTTTCGCAGTGGGAGTCGCCATAGGAATGGCGAAAAAGGAAAAGGAGGTCGCCGCACTTTCGGGAGTGATCGCCTTTCTCATAATGAACACCGCGATCAGTGCGCTCATCACGGCAAAAGGCGGTGTTGAGGCAATGGCTGCCAATTCCACGGCGAGCGTGCTCGGCATCACAACGCTTCAAATGGGCGTATTCGGCGGAATAATCGTCGGGCTTGGCGTTGCGGCGCTTCACAACCGTTTTTATCAAATACAGCTTCCGCAGGTGATCTCGTTTTTCGGCGGAACGCGTTTTGTCCCGATAATAAGCAGTATCGTGTATCTCGGTGTCGGAGTATTGATGTTCTTCATATGGCCCTTGATACAGAGCGGCATCTCGTCTCTCGGTGAGCTTGTTCTCCGCTCAGGCTATGTGGGAACATGGATCTACGGTATAATCGAGCGTGCGCTCATCCCGTTCGGACTCCACCATGTTTTCTATATGCCGTTCTGGCAGACCGAGCTTGGCGGATCTATGCTGATCGACGGTGTGACTGTATCGGGTGCGCAGAATATTTTCTTTGCGGAGCTTGCTTCAAAGTCTACGGATGTTTTTTCCGTTTCGGCAACAAGATTTATGGCAGGAAAATTCCCGTTCATGATGTTCGGTCTACCGGCAGCGGCACTTGCTATGTACCGTGCGGCACGTCCCGAAAAGAAAAAGGTAGTCGGCGGACTTCTTATCTCTGCGGCGATAACCTCTTTCCTTACAGGTATTACAGAGCCGCTTGAGTTCACGTTTCTCTTTGTTGCACCGCTCATGTACGCCGTTCACTGTGTTCTTGCAGGACTCTCTTATATGCTGATGCATATTTTCGGAGTAGGCGTAGGAATGACATTCTCAGGCGGTGCGATCGACTTCACGCTTTTCGGAGTACTCCAAGGAAACGCCAAGACGAACTGGATCTGGATAGTCGTCGTCGGCGCGGTCTATGCGGTAGTATACTATCTCGTTTTCCACACGATGATAACAAAGCTGGATCTGAAGACTCCCGGACGCGAGGCTGATTCCGNNNATATGAACCGTAAGGCGGCTCAACCCGCAGCAGGTGTGATCGCCGATATGACAAGTGCGCTTATCTTAAAGGGACTCGGCGGAAAGTCTAATATTTCCGATCTGGACTGCTGTGCAACACGTCTCAGAGTCACCGTAAAGGACGCCTCGCTCGTTGGCGAAGCTATCCTCAAGGAGAGCGGCGCATCGGGTGTCATACAAAAGGGCAACGGTGTACAGATCATATACGGTCCAAAGGTTTCCGTGGTGAAATCAAAGCTTGAAGAGTTCATGGACACTCCCGAGAGCGACAATCTGGATAATCTCGTCGCCGAGTCTGTAGTCAGAGACGTTCAGAACGAGTCCGATGGAAAAGCCGAGACTCTGTGTGCTCATGTGAGCGGAAAAGCCGTACCTCTCGAGAGTGTCGGAGACGAGGTTTTCTCAACGAAGATACTTGGTGACGGATGTGCTGTAGAGCCCGAGGAGGGACGCTTGTACTCGCCGTGTGACGGTAAGGTCGAGGGTGTTTTCGATACAAAGCATGCTGTGAACCTGACTTCCGACAGCGGTGCGGAGATACTTCTCCACATCGGTATCGACACGGTAAAGCTCGGCGGAAAGTATTTCAAGTCTTTTGTGAAGCAGGGTCAGAGCGTCAAAAAGGGAGACCTTTTGATAACGTTCGATATGGACGGCATCAAGCGTGACGGCTATAAGCTGACGACCCCGATGATCGTGTGCAATTCGGGTTCGTACAAAAGGATAAGATCCGCTGTTAAGGGAAAGATCGGAGCAGGTGAAAAGCTGCTCGAGCTTGATTAAGGAAGCACTGAAAGGAGTATTTTATGAAAAGCTTTGATTATGTGATAAAGGACGAGGTGGGCATCCACGCAAGACCTGCAGGTATGCTCGTTAAAACGGCTAAGGAGACTGGCAGCAGGGTGACTGTGGAGTGCGGAGGAAAATCCGCCGAAGCGGATAAGCTGTTCAGCGTAATGGGTCTCGGAGCAAAGCAAGGAAGCGTTGTCACAGTAAAGGTACACGGCGGAGATGAGGATAACGCGCTGTCATCAATGAAACAATTTTTCGAGAATAATCTGTGATCCATGCTATACACCGATCGCTTCCGATACTATTGGCGAACAAAAAAATCGGCGTTCGTCAGAAGCTTCGATCATTCGCAGAAAGCTCCTATATATCGACAAATGTTCCTATTGATTTGTGCGATAAAAGGTAGTACAATAGAAATATCGGAGCTCCGATGTGTAGAAGAAAAGAANNNCTCGGGCGGCGTTTTGGCGTTGTATAGACCTGAGATTAAAAAATGCGGTCTTGGTCTCTTCTTCGTCCGAGCATGAAAAAAGCCCGACAGATCGGGCTTTAAGGCAACACCACACAAAGCCGTCAGGGGCTTTCGTGGATGAAAACCTCTATGCTATGTAAAAGTGATATTGAATTTTTGACTATTACTCATCCACAAGCTTAAAGTTATCGCTCTGACATATATTTCTGTATTTCATCAGAAGTTAATTTTCTTATTTGTGTATTTGCATATTCTCTATATTCTTTAACAATAAAAATGGGGTTCATGTTTTTGCAAGTCTTATCTATATTCTTTTTAAGATATAAATGTAAGTCCTCATTATTAGCAAAGATTTTATACGAATGCCTACCATTTTCACTTTCTATTTCATAAATGCCGCATGGTTTTTTCATGCTATAATCAGCAGTACGCAAATACAATTTTGCAATTTCTAATGACTTAAAAGGAAAATTCCACCGTTGCAATCCACGTTTAGGTTCATGTTCAATACAAATACACCGCCCACAAGTTCCACAAATATACTGTGTGTGATTTTCCAAACAATCCAATGGATTTAATAGTGGTGTTATTCTGTTTTCATCAACATAGCATTCCATACACATTTCGATTTAACTCCCATTAATTCTTCTTTTCTCTGATACGGCTCACTGTTCTTTAATGCTTCCATTATATATAGATATAGAAACAATAGAACATTCAAATGTGCCGTGCTTGGGAACAGACAGACCTATGAAACAAGCCATTGAACTCGCAACTATCGACTTTTAAATCAGCACGGTTTTAGCAGCGTTTTTCGGGTAATAAGCAACGCCGAAAGCCTTGATTTT
>DHYN01000096.1:0-151 GCA_002414125.1 Ruminococcus sp. UBA5129
ATTTTGCTAAGAAGGTGGATGACGCAGAATATAACGCCTATGTTCACACATTGGACACAAATTCGGTAGAAAAATAGCACACGGCACAGCACAGAAAAAAGAATAACAATATGCCATAATATAAGCAGTCAAGGCGGCTTGGATTATGGCT
>DHYN01000096.1:266-8758 GCA_002414125.1 Ruminococcus sp. UBA5129
GTGTCACGCTAAATGACGGAAATCAGCCGCATGGAATGCTTCATACCACTTTTTCAGGTCTATTTTCGCGGGAAACTGGCGTAATGAAGTGAGAAAACGCTGTTTTTCCGGGTTTAGAGGGTGACAGCGTCTGTCATCCNNATTAAGAATCTGGTACAGTCACAGAGAAAGCGCAAAATTTCCAAAAGCAAGAAAACCAAGGCACAGGACTGAAGGAGAGTGATTATAGTGGCTAACATCATCAATAGCAGTATGCCGTCAGAACATCGTGATGCACCGAAGAAAAAGGTCATCATTTCGGAGATCAAGCCGATCATTGATTCGACTGCGCCTGTGAGAGTTGCATTTTATGTGCGCGTCAGTACAGACAGCGAGGAACAGATGAATTCATTTGAAAATCAGAAGGCTGCGGTGCAGGTCGTTCTGAAACAGCATCCGGAATTTCAATTTGTGAAAATCTACTCGGACGCAGGCATCTCCGGTACCCTTGCTGAAAAGCGTCCCGGTTTTCTGGAAATGATCGCTGACTGTGAAGCCGGAAAAATCGACCTGATCTACACAAAGAGCCTGTCCCGATGGAGCAGAAACACGCTGGAGTGCCTGCAATACTACAGAGCCCTCAAAGACATCGGCGTGAACCTGATCTTTGAAAAGGAGAACATCGACACCAGAAACACCTTCACGGAAATGGCACTCTCTATCTATGCGAGTTTTGCACAGGAGGAAAGCAGGTCAATTTCAGAGAATACCAAAATGGGACTCCGAATGCGCTATGAGATGGGACAGGACACATGGTCGGAATTGTATGGATACAGAAAAGGGTATGTGATCGTGGAGCCAGAAGCGGCGGTTATCAGAAAGATATTCGACCTCTATGAGCATAACTACTCCGCCAAAGAGATCGTGAAATATCTGAATGGAAACGGCATCCCTTCGCCGAAAAACAGCACATGGCAGTCAACGACAGTGCTTGGGATACTAAGAAATGAGAAGTATGTCGGAGACATTATCATGCAGAAAAGCTATGTCGCCGATCACCTGACACACAGGCAGATCAACAACGACGGCACGAGAGTTCCGACCTATACAGTTCTCGACCACCACAAGAGCATTGTGAGTCATGAGCAGTTTGACATGGTGCAGGCGATCCGAATGCTGCATGGCGGCGGCAAAAACGGTTATGACCAGTATCCTTTCAGCGATAAGCTGATATGTCCCTATTGCAAGAAAAGGCTGACACAGCGCAATATTCACGGCGGAGCTTGGGGACAGGGGCAGGGCTGGGGGTGTGCGTGCGGAAAGTTCCTGCTGAAATCACAAAGCATCGAGGAGGCGGTTCTGGACGCTTTTCTGAGCCTTGATATGGAGAGCATTGAAGGGCGTTTGCCGAAGCTGAAACCTGCGAGAAGGGCGGCTGCGGAAAAGCTGATAGAGCTTAAGAAGAAAGAGAATGTCGATGCTGTCCACTACTTCTGGGTAGAGCCACTGATCGACAGCATTGAGTTCGGTGAGTGTGGGGTGAAGGAAGATTGCCTTCTTATGGTTCGCTGGAAGTTTGGTATGACAAGTACCAGACCGCTGAAAACCCGCAAGACACCGAGACAGTATGCCGAGCTGGATAAGCGGAAAGGAAGGGGTAAGAAATGAGGATCACTACAAAACCGAGAGCGAGAGATGTGAGGAAGAAGCGAGTCGCCGCATACTGCCGTGTGTCCACATTGCTTGATGCGCAGGAGGACAGCCTTGAAACGCAGACCGCCTACTACAAGTCCTACATCGAGGCACATCCTGACTGGGAGTTCGCTGGCATCTACGCAGATCAGAAAACTGGCACAGACTCGGAGAAACGAGTCGGTTTTCAGCAGATGGTGGACAAGGCGTGTTCCGGCGGCATCGACACGATCCTGACAAAGAGCATCAGTCGCTTTTCCCGAAACCTTGTGAACACCATGCACTATGTGGAAGTCCTTGACAGCCACGGCGTGAACGTCATTTTCGAGAAAGAGGGTATCGATTCTGCAAAGCCGTCCTCGACTATGATCTTCAGCTTTCTTGCCGCCATAGCCCAGAACGAGAGCCAGTCCATTTCGGCGAATATCCGCACTGCGATCAAGAAAAAGGCACAGCGTGGAGAGTACAGCGTAGGCAGTCATCAGTGTTTCGGATATGAGGCGGTTGATGGAAAACTGGTGCCCGATGACGATGCGCCCATTGTCGAGGTCATCTATAGAATGTACCTTGAGGGCAAGACCTGTGTGGAGATCAGCCAGATGATGGCAGAGCTGGGTGTTGTGGGAAGGAGGGGAGAGAAGATCTCTGCCGCCGGAATCAACTATATATTGAGAAATGAGACTTATGTCGGTGACAAGCGGCTGCTGAAAAAAGGCAGAAAGGAGCTGTTCACAGGGGCAGAGAGCGATAATGAGAGCGTCTATCTGGAGAATGACCATGAAGCGGTAGTTGACAGAGAAACGTGGAATGCTGTGCAGAAAAGGCTCGATGCCAAGGGCATGATCGGACGGCAGAACGTCCAGCGAGGCGGCGGCAAGACACACTTTCTGCATGACAAGCTCATCTGTGGATGCTGCGGTGGATTCATGACCAGAAGAACGCTGAGAGCCTATTGCAAAGCCGGTGAGGAGCCTGTGCGGTACAAGGCATGGGAGTGCTATGAACACCACAAGGGCAAAGCTGGGAACGGCTGTAAGCAGAAGGCTGTCAAAGAGGATGTGATCGTGAGAGCTATTGAGGAAAGCATAGGAATGAGCGTTGATGAAGATAGTGTGAGAGCTATCGAGCGTGTGGTTATCACTGGGGAGGAAATCAAGGTCGAGAGAAGGGCGGTGTGAGATTATGGCGGCTATAGCGGCTCAGATGCAGATATTTCGATAAATCTTCGAGAAAACACTTGCAATCTGAGCCGTTATGGGGTATAATAGAAATAAGTATGAGTATGTATGTACTATGACATTGAGAGAAAGGAGAAATCGTACATGAAAGTATTTAATACAACTGCTACCTGTATGCCTTCAAAGCATTACATGGTTGATTTATCATCACGTGTGAAAGAGATCAAGGAACTTGTGGATGATGGAAAGTATTTTACAATAAACAGGGCGAGACAGTATGGCAAGACAACCACATTAGCAGCTTTGGATACTTATTTATCTTCGCAGTATGATGTGGTCAGTCTGGACTTTCAGGATATTACTGAAGGTATCTATCATAATGAAGATACATTCGTCAGAGGTTTAGGACAGGTGATCTGTGATACAAGAGATGCAATTGAATTCCCATTACCTGACGAGTACTATGATGCTTTGCGGGAATTAGCTGTTGAGAAAAGAACGCTCGTAATGAGTGATATCTTCCGCATTTTTGACCGCTGGTGCAAAGAGAATGAAAGACCAATTGTCCTGATCATAGACGAAGTTGATAATCCATCGAACCATTTTGTGTTCCTTGATTTTCTTGGCAAGCTGCGTTCAAACTATCTGAAGAGAGCAAAAAATCCCAGATTCAAGACATTTCATTCTGTTATCCTTGCAGGTGTGAAGGACATTAAACATCTGAAAAGCAAAATCAGACCAGAAGAAGAAGGAACAGAAAACAGTCCATGGAATATCTCCGCAGACTTTAACATTGACATGAGCCTTTCTGAAAAAGGCATCAAGGGAATGCTCGATGAGTATGAAGCAGATCATCATACCGGCATGGACACCACAAAGATCGCATCGCTGATTTGGCAGCAGACAAGCGGATATCCGTTCCTTGTCAGTCGAATCTGTCAATTGATTGACGAACAGATCATGCCAAGCACAAGCCCATCAGAAGCGTGGTCAAGAGATGGCTTTAATGCAGCACTTAGACTGATCTTATCTGAAAACAACACACTCTTCCAGACGCTTACAAAGAACTTGAATAAATATCCACGACTTAGGAATGCACTTCGCAGCATTCTGATGGAAGGCACGAAACTAACCTATAATGCCCAGCAGGATTCAATTGTACAAATGCAGATGTATGGTCTTATAAAAAACGATCATAATACTGTACGAGTATCCAATGTGATCTTTGAGACTCTTCTTTATAACCTGTTCCTTTCCGATGTGGAATTGGAAAATAATGTGTTCTATAACACAGGTACGCTCTATAAGAGCAAGTTTATTAAGGATAAGCGGCTGGACATGGTAGCTGTCCTGAAAGGCTTCATAGAAACCTACACTTTGGTTTACGGTTCATTAGAAGAGAAGTTCAAAGAAGAAAGCGCCAGAGAATACTTCCTGCTTTATCTCAAACCGATCATCAACGGAACCGGAAACTTCTACATTGAAGCCCAGACACGAGATCAGCTTAGGACCGATGTGATTGTAGATTATCTTGGTGAACAGTTCATTATTGAGTTGAAGATCTGGAATGGCCCTGCCTATAATGAAAAAGGCGAAAAGCAGATATGTGAGTATCTTGAACGCTTTGGTCTAAAAACTGGCTATATGCTGACATTCAACTTCAATAAAACGAAGGAACAAGGTGTCAAGGAAGTTAAAATCGGAGAAATGACTGTTTACGAGGCAACAGTATAAAACTGAATAAACACACCCTGCCCACTAAGCNNACACTTGCTTGGTGGGCTTTCTTTATGCCTTCCAAATTTGTGACTAATAGCAACAGTAATTTGCCGCTGTTTCTGAATCTCGCGCCATTTTCTGCATAATTTCATTACAAACCTATTGACATTCACAGCTCCATGTGTTATAATAAATTCATTATAAGCGGAATAATATGTGTTGCTGATAGCAACATCAATATAGATGGAGGTAGATTTGTATGAAACATCTTTCATTGGAGAAACTGGCTGAGACAGTTGTGAGCAAGAGAAAAGCACTGAAATTCTCACAGAGCGTCCTTTCTGAAAAGACCAGCATCAACCGTTCGCTGCTGTCCAGACTGGAAACCCTCGATTATACGCCCTCGGTGGACCAGCTTCTGTGTCTCTCCGAGGTTCTGGACTTTGACTACAGAGATATGTTCGTTGACGATACCGTTGAGGTAAAGTCTGTAGAGCGTAAGAAGATCGCTGTTGCGGGAACAGGCTATGTCGGACTTTCCCTCGCAGTTCTGCTGTCTCAGCACAATGATGTGACCGCTGTGGACATCGTGCCGGAGAAGGTCGAGAAGCTGAATAACTGGCAGTCTCCCATTCAGGATGACTTTATTGAGCAGTACCTCGCAGAGCATGAGGAGAGAAAGCTGAGTCTTTCAGCTACCACAGACGGCGAAAGAGCATACAAGGACGCTGATTACATCATCGTTGCCGCGCCCACCAACTACGATCCCAAGACGAACTTCTTTGACTGTTCGGCTGTTGAGGCTGTTCTGGAGCTTATTAAGAAGGTAACTGCTGACAGGGCTGTTCCTCCGACCATTGTCATCAAGTCCACGATTCCGGTTGGCTACACAGCACAGGTTCGTGAGAAGGTTGGCATGGATAATATCATTTTCAGCCCGGAATTCCTGCGTGAATCAAAGGCTCTCTATGATAATCTTTACCCTTCTCGTATCATCGTTGGTTCTGACGATGCAAATATGGAAGCCGCAGAAGTGTTTGCAAATCTTCTCCAGCAGGGTGCAATCAAGACCAATATTCCTGTCCTTTTCATGGCTACAACTGAGGCAGAGGCAGTTAAACTCTTTGCTAATACATACCTTGCTCTCCGTGTTTCCTACTTCAATGAGCTTGATACCTATGCAGAAGTCAAGGGACTGAATACCGCAAACATCATCAAGGGTATTTGTCTTGATCCTCGTGTGGGCGACTATTACAACAATCCTTCCTTTGGTTATGGCGGCTACTGTCTGCCCAAGGATACCAAGCAGCTTCTCGCAAATTATCAGAATGTACCGCAGAACATGATGACTGCCATTGTTGAGTCCAACCGTACCAGAAAGGACTTCATTGCTGACAGAATCCTTGAAATCGCCGGTACCTACGGCAACAGTGCAAGCTATTCCGCAGAGCAGGAAAGCAAGCAGAAGGAAATCGTTGTGGGCGTTTACCGTCTGACCATGAAGTCTAACAGTGATAATTTCCGTCAGAGTTCCATTCAGGGCGTTATGAAGCGTATCAAGGCAAAGGGCGCAACGGTTATCATCTACGAGCCGACACTTGAAAACGGCAGCACATTCTTTGGCTCTCTCGTTGTGAACGACCTCAAGAAGTTCAAGAAGAAGTGCGGCTGTATCGTGGCAAACAGATATGACAGCGTCCTTGACGATGTGGCAGAGAAGGTTTACACAAGAGACCTGTTCAGAAGGGATTAAGATATGAGTAAAGAAAGAATTGACTTGAACGGCAAGACGATACTTGTGACTGGTTCTCCCGGATTTATAGGTGCAAATCTGGTATTGAGATTACTATCTGAGATGACCTCCGGCACAATCGTATCTCTGGACAACATGAACGACTATTATGATCCGGCGCTGAAAGAGTATCGACTGAGCCTGATTGAAAAAGCGGCTGAGACTTCGCCTGTCAAGCACATCTTTGTGAAAGGCACACTTGCTGACAAAGCACTGATTGACAAGCTGTTCGCTGAATACCATTTTGACATTGTGGTCAACCTCGCAGCACAGGCTGGAGTAAGATATTCTATCGACCATCCTGATGTGTATATTGAGTCGAACATCATCGGTTTCTACAATATCCTTGAAGCCTGCCGCAATAATCCGGTGGAGCATCTTGTGTATGCATCGTCCTCCTCTGTCTATGGCGGCAACAAGAAGGTGCCGTTCAGCACCGATGACAAGGTGGATAATCCTGTATCTCTCTACGCTGCTACGAAGAAGAGCAACGAGCTTCTTGCTCATTCCTACTCCAAGCTTTATAACATTCCGTCAACCGGATTACGTTTCTTCACAGTATACGGTCCTGCTGGTCGTCCGGATATGTTCTACTTCTCTGCGACCAACACTTTAGCAAAGGACGGCGCAATCAAGATTTTCAACTACGGCAACTGCAAGCGCGATTTCACCTATGTGGATGATATCGTCGAGGGTGTGTACCGTGTGATGCAGGGTGCGCCGGAGAAGGCAAACGGCGAGGACGGACTTCCGCTTCCGCCTTATGCTGTGTACAACATCGGCGGCGGCACACCTGAAAACCTGCTTGACTACATCAGCACACTTCAAGAAGAACTTGTGAATGCAGGCGTTCTTCCGGCTGACTATGACTTCGAGGCTCACAGAGAGCTTGTCGGAATGCAGCCCGGTGATGTGCCTGTCACATATGCTGACAGTAAGGGTTTAGAGAATGATTACGGTTTCAGACCGACCATTGGTATCCGTGAGGGACTTCGGCAGTTCGCTCAGTGGTACGCTGAATACTATAAATGATATATTGCCCACTTACTAAGTTTTCAATATGGCATAGATAATTTGCCAGTTGAACGCATAGTAGGTGGGCATTCGCTTTGTCTTATTTTCCGAAATTCTCCTCCACCTATTGCAATGTATACCTTTTTATAATATGCTGATAAAAACCGAAAAATCCAATGGGGGGTACATACCATGAGAAAAAGAAAACCAAAACTGCCATTATACACTGTGAGCATCGATGAACTGCCGTTTAATGACCGCTTCATTGCCATCATGCTCCGAGCCTATCTGTCCAGACGAACGGACGCTCTTGAACGGCTTTCACCGATCATTCGGGAGGGTGTGGTCATCAAGTTTCCGACTCCGCCTTCAGCCACAGAGCTTGCAGCCATTCCGCTGGACACAGTCCTTGACGGCAAAAAGCTGGCAGAACTGATCGATGAAGCGGCAGGGGCAATAAAGCAGGAACAAGTGTACAGTCCTGATCCGGAGATCGGCAATATCTTTTCAGCCACAAAGGATGCATTGGATTCCATTGATGGAGCAGAGGTCGTTAGGGACATGAGTGTGAACTTCGCAGAGTACATAACGAAGTGCTATTATGTGCTGAAATTTGAATAACCTCTCATCATAACCACGCAGAATATCTGTAACCACAATTGAATACAAATTTTTAGAGATCGCTTCGGCGGTCTCTTTTTTTATGCCCTGAAATGAATAGCGTCTGTGTTCATCAATGCTGTTTGAACATTATCCTTTCGGTATCAAGACCGATTTTTCAATATTATCCCCACTGAAATGAGCATAACCAGATGTTATCCCCTCTGTTTGGCACATTTCCCGCTTTTGAGCCTGTCACTGTAACGAAATGAGGGGCAGTTTGATACTATATTATCCCTACTGAAAAAATGTAAATAACCTCATGCAAGCATGAAAAACTCATGTTTGAACATTATCCCTACTGAAAAATGAACATTTCTCAAAATCGCCCAAAATGTTCAAAAAATCCAGTTTGAATATAACCCACTCGGTATCGGCATCAGTAATGTCTTTGTTCTCGAATTCATTGTCAAGAAATGTATACGTTATCGTTTCTTCAAAATTCCCTTTATCCCCTG
>DHYN01000096.1:8839-11341 GCA_002414125.1 Ruminococcus sp. UBA5129
TACATAAAAGTAAATGCTGTTGCCGTGAATAATTTGCTTTTAGATATTTACAATTTATGGATTATATGTTATAATAACATAGATAATTTGCTGCATTGCGGCAATATTGGAGGTTTATATGGAGAAAAAATCAAGTTTTTCGAGCCGCCTCGGCTTTGTCATGGCAGCGGCAGGCTCGGCAGTCGGACTCGGCAACATCTGGAGATTTCCGTATCTTGCCGCAAAATACGGCGGAGGCATTTTCCTGCTTGTGTATCTTATCTTAGCAGTAACATTTGGTTTTTCACTCATGATAACTGAGATCGCTATCGGAAGAAAAAGGGGTAGGAGTACTATATTCGCGTACCGTGAGATCAATAGGAAATTCTCATTTTTAGGCTATATATCGTCTCTTGTGCCGATGATGATTTTCCCGTATTATTGTGTTATCGGTGGCTGGATAATCAAATTCATGGCGGTATACCTTACCAATTCGGGAAGCGATGCAGTCAAGGAGGGGTACTTCGGCGGATTTATAAGCTCGACTGTTTCGCCTATCATATACCTTTCGATATTCCTGTTCCTGACATCGGTCGTAGTAATGCTTGGTGTCGAAAAGGGTATCGAAAAGGTAAGCAAAATATTGATGCCTTTGCTTATCATCATGTCCCTCGGAACGGCTATATACAGCCTTACGATTGATGGTGCAATTGACGGACTGATCTACTATGTAAAGCCGAATTTCAGCGAGTTCTCACTCAAAACAGTCGTAGCGGCAATGGGTCAGCTTTTCTATTCGATGTCAATAGCAATGGGTATTCTTATCACATACGGTTCATACATGAAGAAGGACGATGACCTTGAGAAGTCCGTGAGAAATATCGAGCTGTTCGATACAGCTATAGCTTTTCTTTCGGGAATGATGATCGTACCTGCTGTTTACGCATTTTCAGGCGGTGATAATGATGCTCTTCAGGCGGGACCTACACTTATGTTCATTACTCTTCCGAAAGTTTTCGAGTCTATGAAAGGCGGACATATTTTCGGATTTATCTTCTTCGTACTGGTGTTCTTTGCTGCGCTCACTTCAGCTATCTCCCTTATGGAAACTATCGTCTCAATCATCTCGGATAAGTTCAAAACAACGAGGATCAAGACCTGCATCGGTGTAATGATCTTTTCATTTGCGCTCGCAATACCGTCTACGCTCGGATTCGGCGTATGGTCGCACATAACGATCTTCGGCTATTCGTTCCTTGATTTCTTCGACTTTATCAGCAACAATATCATGATGCCGATAGTTGCTCTTCTCACGGCGATACTTATCGGATTTGTTGTTAAACCGAAGTATATCATTGATGAAGTTGAGTCATCCGGAAAATTCAAGTCCAGAAGGATGTATTCGGTTATCATCTCATATATTGTACCGATATGTATGATCGTTATCCTTATTTCTTCACTCGCAGGTTATGTATAAAATAAAGGTGAGCATTTAAGCGATGCTCACCTTTTTACAAAGGAGCTAATGTAGAATAAATATCTCAGAATGCTCGCAAAGGAATGATAAAATGAAGAAAATACTGATAATAGACGACGATATTCATATCGGCAATGCTCTTGAAGAAAGTCTTACTTGTGAGGGATATTCGGTAAGCCGCGCGTATTCGGGAACTGAAGCCGTTCTTATGCTGTCTCAGTCATCTCCTGATCTTGTGCTTCTTGATCTTATGCTCCCGGGACTCAACGGAGAGGAGGTACTGCCGCACATCAAAGGGATACCCGTTATTGTAATGAGTGCCAAAGCGGACGTCGACAGCAAGGTGAGTCTTTTGATGAGCGGAGCTTCGGATTATGTTACAAAGCCGTTTCACTTAAAGGAGCTTCTTGCGCGGATAGCTGTACAGCTTCGGACTGCCGAATCAAGCGGAAAATCAACTCTTTCATATGCTGATCTAACCCTCAGTACAGATAATTACACTGTAAGGGTTGCTGACACAGAGGTCAAGCTTACGAGAACGGAATACGCCATATTGAAGCTTCTGGTGCAGAATCAGACACAGATCATATCAAAGTCTTCAATGCTCGAACGAATATTTGAGGACACGCCGGATTGTACGGAAAGCTCATTGAAAACTCACATTAGTCACCTGCGCACAAAGCTTTCGGATATAAGCGGCAGGGATTATATCGAAACTATCTGGGGAATAGGATTCCGTTTGAAATAGATATATGTTAACGAGGTGAAGCATGTTATTTAGTCTGATCGCCGCCGTGACCGCGGCATTATTTCTTTTGGTGAAGGTTATCATGTTAAAAAGATCGGCAAGAGAGATAACAAATCAGGTAGAGCAAAAGCTCGGAACTGAAACCAATATGCTGATTGGTATTTCTTCGTCCGACAGAGATATGCGTAAGCTTGCAGCAGAGCTTAACAGGCAGTTAAAGACACTGCGCGATCAGCAGATCCGATACGATCACGGAGATACCGAGCTTAAAAATGCGGTGACAAATATCTCGCATGAC
>DHYN01000096.1:11350-17312 GCA_002414125.1 Ruminococcus sp. UBA5129
ATCGAGCTTCTTGAAAAAATGGATGATCGCGAAAAGCAGGAACGCTATATCGGCATAATCAAGGAGCGTGCCGAAGCATTGAATCAGCTTACCGAAGAGCTGTTCAGATATTCCGTGATAGTGACCTCAGATGCAGATGAAAGTACAGAGCAGCTCTCAGTCGGAGCAGTGCTTGAGGATTGTGTCCTCGGATTATATGCCGCCCTCAGCGAGCAGAGGATCGTTCCCGAGATCAAAATAACAGAAACTCCTGTTATGCGTAATGTCAGCCGTGCTGAGNNCCATTTTTTCAAGAAGCTCGATCGCGTGTTTTCTCAAATCTGCTGAATAATGCTTTAAAGTACAGCAGCGGAGACTTGAAAATAACTCTCACTGAAAGTGGAGAGATCACATTTGCGAATCATGCTCCCGAGATGAGCAAGGTTCAGGTGGAGCGGCTTTTCGACCGTTTTTACACGCTTGAAAACGCAAGAAGATCGACAGGACTCGGTCTCTCGATAGCGAGGGTACTTATAAGTAAGATGAACGGAACAATCAATGCTGAATATAATGACGGAATGCTGATAATACGGATAATACTTCCAAAAGAAAAATGAAAAAACGCCATAGCACTTACGATCCGAAAATCATAGTATTTTGGACTTATAATCAAAAATACTANNTTCTATATGAGTATCGACCTTAATGTTTGCGGCATTTTTCATATTGTATTGTCGATGAGCAGGTGGATTCGGTTGTGAATATTTACGAGCGGAGAGTTCGAGTCGAAATCAAGACTGACGATACGCCCGTCATATTTTTGCGCCATAGCAGCGTACTGTCCTCGACCGTATATATGGCTCGAAATACAGCGGAACGGCTGTACCCCGAGAATTTTTTTGAATCCGTGCTTGAAGCAGCCATAGGTATCCATACTTATGAGCCAGCCGTCACCGACACTGTCAAGCTCCATTTTTTCTTTACCGAACTGCTTTTTGAGCGTGCTGTAGTCGGTAAAGGCGAACATTCCGGCTTTTCTGAGGCATCTGAGCAGAAGCTTCTGAAACGTGAGAATATATTTTGAGATAGCGTTATATCTGAATCTCGCAGCGCCGTGAGCCTCATCCTTGTGTGTATCGATATAGTAGAGGAAATAGTACGAGAGACCATTTGTAAAGGTTTCGCAGCCGTGTCCCTCAAGGTAGCTTACAATATTTCGGTTTCCGAGCTTGCAGTAGCGTGTGAAAATCTCACCAACAATTCCTATACGCTGTTTAGCTTCGTTAGTACGCGGGATTTTCTTGAAATCCTCGATGATCTCGGTGAAGTGTTTTTTCAGCTTTAACGGCGAGAGCGCGCTTCCGGCTTTAAAGTCCTCAGAGAGCTTCATTATCCATNNACATTCCTCCGTAGCACCCTTTTCCTTTTCATAAGGGCGTATCTGTTGAGTGAGAAAGAGCAGAAGATCACCGTACTGTATTGAAAAAAATGCGCGGTAGAGCATGAAATACTGCATATGGATTCTTTTGTTATTGTTGCCATTCATACTGAAAGTGATGACTTCTACATCAGGAATATCAGCTTTTTTTAGAGCTTGCTTGAGTATCTCGGTGTAATTTGAACCGAGGCAACGTTCGCTAATGGCAGGGATGAGCAGAAGTGTATTTTTTAGATCGTAATTGCTGCTTTTCAGCGCGTTTATGATCTGACCGATATTGAGTATGCATGGGTAGCACATGTCGTTGTTGACATACCGCAAACCTGTATCGGTTATATTATCATCGTTTTCGAGAATGACAGGGTAGTATTCATCCGACCAAAAAGCATATTTCAGCAAAGGATAGTGGTTGTCGAACATAGCAGGCAATATGAGAGTTTTTTGACCGGGCTGCTGAGTTTCATTTATCTGATACAAAGTAGTCTTTACCTCCTGAAAAGAAAATTGATATGCCAACAAATATGCTCTTCACGATTTAGGACAAGCCGTTTGTATATATTATTCACAAAAAAAACAGACAAAAATCAATTGAAAAGAAAAAATTGTAACTCCTAAAACCCATATCAAATTACGGTTTTTAGAAGTTACTTTCACTCGAACAAAGTCGGAAAACTACCTTTTGCAGATGTAAACTACATATCCCGAGTATAAAAGCAGCATTACAGTGCCCTGCCATCTTACTATTTTTTTCTTAGGGATACAGAAGATCAGTACGAGAATGCTCATCACTATGAGGATGATAGTATCGATAATGTTTTCTTTTATAAAACTGATAGGAGAGATAGCCGATGCAACACCGAGCACGAACAGAATATTGAACACATTTGATCCGATGACGTTTCCAAGCGCCATATCCATTTCGTTCTTCTTTGCGGCAACGACTGAAGTAACAAGCTCGGGGAGACTTGTGCCGAGCGCTACTATCGTGAGTCCGATAAGGTTGTCCGACATGCCAAACTGCTTTGCTATACCTGAAGCCGAATTTACAACAAGCTTTCCGCCGACAACGATAGCCGCGATTCCGCCAACGATAAATATCAGACATTTCCACATCGGGAGCATCTTATACTCCTCTTCTTCCTCGGCATGGCTTTTTCTCGAATTAATAGCCGAAAAAATCATCCAAAGGATAAAGCAAACGAAAAGTCCGAGAAGAACTCCTCCCTCAGCGTGACCGATGAGCATTCCTGTTATTCCGACTCCGAGAAGAAGTCCTGCGGTAAATATGGAGAACGGGAATTCCTTTTGCAGTGTGGACTTCTGTATCTCAAGCGGACAAAACAGTGCGCATATACCGCATACAGCCATTAGATTGAATATGTTAGAGCCTATTGCATTTGCCACTGCAAGTTCATTTTTGTTTTGTATCGAAGCGCTGACACTGACCGAGCATTCCGGCAAGCTTGTACCGAGCGCAACTACCGTCAGACCGATAATGAGCGACGGAACACGCAGTATCTTTGCAACGCTGGAGCTGCCGTCAACAAAGAAGTCGGCTCCTTTTATTAGAAGTATAAAGCCGATAATGAGCAGAATATAATTCATTTTTCCATTCCTCGATTCTTTTATCAATTTACAGCTAAATTATATCATTTTTCGCGAAGATTGTCAAATGCTGAATTGACATTTTTATATATGTATGGTATGATATATTTAGCAAAATAAATCAAATTTTTAGCGAACGGGCAATAGGCAGTCCGAACGCTACAAAACAGGAGGAAAAATCATGAATCTGAGGAAGATACTGTCGGCAGTACTTGCATGTGCCGTGCTTGTGGGCAGCACTGCATTGACACGCTTTGATTCAGCCGACATCAGCGCCGCAGGTACAAAGAGCCGAGTTTCGGTACACGACCCGTCAATTTTCAAGGATGAAAACGGGACTTACTATGTATTCGGTTCTCATATAGATGCGGCAAAGTCGAACGATCTACAGAACTGGAAAACCTTTACAAACGGCTATAATACGCCAAATAACGTGATATTCGGAGACCTTTCACGAAACCTTGCCGGTGCATTTGCGTGGGCAGGCGAGGATCTTGAGGACTGTGACGGCGGATTTGCTGTTTGGGCGCCTGATGTCGTGTATAATCCCGATTTCGTGAACAGTGACGGTACAAAGGGTGCATATATGATGTATTTCTGTGTCTCGTCAACGTATATCCGTTCTGCGATAGCGTATGCCGTTTCGCAGAATCCCGAGGGTCCGTATACCTACGTTGATACACTGATCTATTCGGGATTCACGCCGAATGATACATATGTCAGCAGCTCTACAAAGAATGTAAATATCAAGTATACCTCAACGAATGTAGATGAGCTGATCGCAAGCGGAGAGATAACATACAACAACAACTGGTTCAGCGGAAATGCCTTTAACAACACGTCATTCCCGAACGCTATCGACCCGACTATCTACTATGATACAGACGGCAGAATGTATATGTGCTATGGTTCGTGGTCAGGAGGAATATTCACTCTTGAGATCGACCCGAAAACAGGAAAGTGCATCCATCCGAGGTCAGGCAAGACCGAGGACGGAAGGCTCATCGACAGCTATTTCGGTACGAATATCAGCGGCGGTTACAGGAAGTCGGGAGAGGGACCTTTCATCGAGTATAATCCCGATAACGGCTACTATTACCTCTGGGTGACATATGGAGGACTCGTTGCAACGGGCGGATATAATATGCGAGTATTCAGATCAAAGAATCCGACCGGTCCGTTTGTAGATGCAGCAGGAAGAAACGCAGTTCTCGAATCGAATACGAGTCTTGATTCGGTCGGACTCAAGGTCATGGGCAACCACCGATTCAGTTCGCTCAGCACCGCGTATATGGCTTGCGGACACAATTCTGTACTTCGTGACGATGACGGTCAGTGGTATCTTTTCAACCATACAAGATTCGACGGCGGAACGGAATATCATGAAGTCAGAGTACATGCGATGTATTTCAACAGTGACGACTGGCCTGTAGTAGCGCCTTACGAATACAGCGGTGACGTGTTAAGTGCAAAGGGCTATAACGAGAGCGACATCATCGGTTCATATGAATTTATCGACCACGGTACCGATACATCGGGTACTATCCACAATTATGTGAATATCTCATTAAATGCGGACGGAACGATCAGCGGAGATGTAAACGGTACATGGAAGCAGGCTACGGATTCCGCAGATGCAGTTATTACGATTAATGGCGCAGCTTATTACGGATATTTTCTTGCTCAACAGGATGAGTCGGGTACAGGCAAGCGTGTGATGAGCTTCACAGCAGTCGGCAGCACCAATAAGACTGTATGGGGTGTCAAAACAAGCGCGTTCATGGGACAGGAGCGCACAGGATATGTAGATTTCACGAATTCACAGAGCAAGCTCGTATATGCTCCGGAAACAATAGAGGATATCAACGGAAGCCTTAAGATCGGAGATACCGATCTTCTCAGCGGAGTTTCATATTATATCACAAACAGGCATAGCGGACTCGTTCTTGACCTTGCAGACGGCTCGACAACCAGCGGTACAAATATACAGCAGTGGGGAAGATCCGGTGGAGCGCAGCAGGAGTGGCGTCTCATCGCGCTTGATAACGGTTATTGCAGGATTGTTTCAATGGCGGACGAGAGCAAGTGTATAACAGTGGAAGAGTCATCCGCTGAAAACGGCATCAACGTATCCCTCGCTTCGTATAACGGAGGAGATAACCAGCAGTGGAGGTTCATCAAGGACGGCAGTTATTATGGCATCGTTTCAAAGTGCTCGAATGATACCGCGGGACTCGATGTCTACGACTGGAGCACAAAGAACGGCGGAAATATCAATCAGTGGGAATTCTGGGGAGGCAACTGTCAGCGCTGGTCTATCACACCGGTATATCCTGAGGTCACTGAGGGAACGTATACGATAAGAAATGTGAACAGCGGAAAATGGGTGACTACGAACGGAGAAAATGTCCTTCAGAACAGCACGTCCGAGAAGTGGCGCATCGTTAAGCTCACCGACGGAACATATCAGTTCCTTGACCGCCGCGGATATGCGCTCACTATCGAAACAGGAACGGGGGATGACGGCAGCAATGTTTCGGTATCGCAGAATATCGGTACGGATGCGCAGAAGTTCACGATCCGCGCAAACAAGGACGGCTCGTATTCTGTAATGTCAGTCGTTTCGGACGGAAGCTCATGTCTTGATGTTTACGAGGTGAGTTCCGATGACGGCGCAAATATCTGTCAGTGGAGCTATTGGGACGGTTTGGGACAGCGTTTTGTGCTCGAACCTGCTCTTCCCGAAGCTTCTGTTATCGGAGATGTGAATGCCGATGGAACATTCAGTGCGGCAGACCTCGTTATGATGCATAAGTACATACTCGGTGTCGGGGAACTGACTGATCCGCATGCAGGAGATCTTATCGCTGACGGCTCGATAGATGTATTTGACCTCGTTGTCATGCGTAGACTTCTTTTTGATTAACAAATTAGACCTTG
>DHYN01000096.1:17388-18219 GCA_002414125.1 Ruminococcus sp. UBA5129
ATTTAAAGCTTTACATTTCAACACTTTTAGTTAACGAAATGAAAAGCAGAACGGAGGAGAAAATGACATCTCAAGCGGCAACATTTTTGATTCTCGGAGTGTACATCGCAGTCATGATCGGAATAGGCTGGTACACATCGAGGAAAACAAAGTCCACCGATGACTTCATGCTCGGCGGACGTAACGTTGGCTCATGGCTGACGGCATTCTCATACGGAACGACCTATTTTTCGGCAGTAGTTTTCATTGGTTACGCAGGACAGTTCGGCTGGAGCTACGGTGTATCGGCGACATGGGTCGGCATAGGAAATGCGATCATCGGAAGTATGCTCCCGTGGATGATACTCGGACGAAGAACTCGTCTGATGACGAATCACCTCGGTGCGAGAACAATGCCTGATTTCTTCGAGAAGCGATTTGGTTCGCCGAAGCTCAAAACAGCGGCTGCATTGATCGTTTTTGTATTCCTCATTCCGTATACAGCATCTGTTTACAACGGTCTTTCGAGACTCTTCTCGATGGTATTTGATCTCGGAGAAAACGGCTATTTCTACATAATTATAGCAATGGCAGCTCTTTCGGCAATTTATGTAACACTCGGAGGATATTCCGCAACGGCGCTTAACGATTTCGTTCAGGGAATCATCATGCTCGGCGGAATCGCCACTGTAGTAATTCTTACAGTCAACGGTAAAGGCGGCTTCTCAAGTGCAGTTCAGCAGCTTGCCGAGGTCGAGGGACAGAAAGGACTCGGTTCACTTTTCGGACCCGATCCGATCAACCTCTTCGGAGTAGTTCTTCTCACATCCCTCGGTACATGGGGACTTCCTC
>DHYN01000115.1:0-5755 GCA_002414125.1 Ruminococcus sp. UBA5129
TCTTTTAAAGCTCATTTTTTCGTTGTCTGCGCACCGATGTAGTATTCGCGCATATCTCCGGGGAAGCCGAGAGCTAAATTAGCCTCGAGCGTATCCATGCCTTTGTCCTGAAGCTCATAAGCGCGCAGCTTGTTTATGAGACCGATGCCGCGTCCCTCCTGTCTCATATAGAGGAGGATACCCCTGCCCTCTTTCTCGATCTGGTTCATCGCAGCGGCAAACTGTTGACCGCAGTCGCATTTGAGCGAGCCAAAGGCATCTCCTGTAAGGCACTCCGAATGAACACGGCAAAGCACGTCCTCGCCGCTGCCGATATCTCCCTTTACGAGAGCGACATGGTGCTCGCCGTTGAGCCTGTTCACATATCCGAGAGCTCTGAATTCGCCGTATTTCGTGGGGAGTTTTGTGTTTGCAACGCACTCCACAAGCTCGTCATGGCACTTGCGGTATTCCTTTATCGCCTGTATCGTGATGAACTTCATTCCCCATTCGACAGCCTTTTCCCGAAGCTCAGCCGCACGCATCATAGTGCCGTCCTCACGCATTATCTCGCAGCAGAGACCGCATTCCTTCAGACCTGCAAGGCGCATGAGATCGACCGTAGCCTCGGTATGACCCTCGCGTTCGAGAACTCCGTTACGCTTTGCCATAAGCGGAAACATGTGACCGGGTCGGCGGAAATCCTCGGGCTTGGAGTCCTCCGCAACAGCCATTCTTGCGGTCAGACCGCGTTCTGCGGCAGAAATCCCCGTAGTTGTGTCGATATGGTCGATCGAGACCGTGAAAGCGGTGCAGTGGTTATCGGTATTCTCGTCCGCATCTATCATCTGCGGCAAACGGAGCTTCTTGCACACAGCGCGGCTCATCGGCATACAGATCAGTCCCTTAGCGTGCATTGCCATGAAATTGACATTTTCCGTTGTTGCGAATTCGGCGGCGCAGATCATATCGCCCTCGTTTTCGCGGTTTTCGTCATCGGTGACGAGGATTATCTTTCCGTTTCTGAGCTCCTCGAGAGCCTCCTCAACGGTATTGTACTGAAACATCTGAATCCCTCCATTATTTAATATCAAGACTGCCGACCTCGGCGCTCGTTATAACGGTGCACTTGCCGTCAATGAGGAAGGTCTTGTCGAAACCGACATGTGTTGCGTGACCGTCCTTTTCCTCAATGCTCATGTTTCCTGCTGAGAGAGCGATGCTGCCCGTGTCGGTTTTAAGAGTAAGCTCGGCAGGCAATACCGATGCGAGCGAAATGTCGATCGAGCCTGTTTCGGTCCTGATGTGCGAGTCCGCCTCAATGCCTATTCTCTGGGCTTTCACACTGCCTGTCTCCACGTCAATGTCAAATTTTCCCGAGATGTCGCTAAGATTGACCGAGCCTGTTTCGTTGAGGACGGTCAGCTCGTAGGATGTCTTTGGCAGAGTGATCGTCAGATCGGTCGTAACGTTTCCGAATCCCGCGCCGTTTCTGACCTTCGAGCCGTTTTCGAGATCGGTGAAGCAGATGTACAAAGTCTCGCCGTCAACATTGCTCGTGAGCGAAATATTCTTTTCTGCCGCATCGACCTTGCTTTGGTCGGAGCTTTTGAACTTGCAGTCGCTTGTGAAGGTGCCCTTATCGGTCTTAGCGCTCCTGACCGTGCACGAGCCCGTGTCAAGCTCGACGACCACCTTGGTTATGCCCTGCATATCCGATTCGAGCGTTTCCGATTTGGTTTTGGTGAACGTCTTTGCGGAGCACGCAGAAAGAGCGCAGAGCAGGGAAGTTCCAAAAAGCAAAAGTGTTCTTTTCATATTATACCCTTTCATACTGATCTCTTACAATCCTCAACACCGCCTGCGGCGGCTAAATTTCGATAGACTTTGCCTATCGAAATTAAGAGGCTTGGTATCAGAAGCCGTTTCTTGCGAGAAATTCAGCCGTAATGCCCGAGCGCGATGAAGATTTTTCCGATTTATTGCTCATAAGCCTCTCGACATATTTTCCGATGATGTCGTTTTCGAGGTTGACCGTATCGCCCGACTTTTTTGACGACAGAACAGTCTGCTCGGCGGTATGCGGTATTATCGACACGCTGAACGAGCGTTCGGTCAGAGCCGCCACAGTGAGGCTGATACCGTCAATAGCGATGCTGCCTTTTTCAACGATATACCGCAGGATCTCGGGAGCAGCCGCGATCGTGTACCACACTGCGATGCCGTCACGTCTGATGTCGGTTATCGTGCCCGTGCCGTCAATGTGACCTGAGACGAAGTGACCGCCGAAGCGTCCGTCCGCAGCCATAGCACGTTCGAGGTTGACGGGGCTTCCGTTTTGGAGACCGCCGAGTGAGGAGCGTTTCAGAGTCTCGTTCATAACATCCGCACGGAAGCTTCCGCCGCCGAAGCGCGTCACCGTAAGGCAGACGCCGTTGACCGCGATACTGTCGCCGAGGTGCATATCGACAAATATCTTATCCGCAGCGATCTCGATGAATGACGAGACCGCACCGTGCTGAACGGCTTTTACCGTACCTACCTCTTCAACGATCCCCGTGAACATCGTATATCACCCTGCTTTCCATTAAAATATCATTTCCGATAGTTCGCAGCTTAGTGTCTGCAAGATGCCACCCGTCATCGGGAGTAGGCGCGCCNNGATTTAGCGTTATTTCCGCCGATGAGCTTAGGGGCGATATAACCGAGAACCCGATTGACTATGCCGCTGTTGAGCGCCGACCAATTCAGTTCGCTTCCGCCCTCAAGGAGAACGCTGTCGATGCCCTGTTCGCCGAGCCTTCTCATTAGCTCGCGGAGGTCAACGCGGTCGTTTTCGGACTTCACAGCGATGATCCTGCATCCGTATTGCTTTTCGAGTCGGTTCATTTTAGCGCTGTCGGCGCTATCGCAGCATGCGATGATAGTTGGGATGTCCTTAGCTGTTCTGACGATGCCGCAGTCGGGCGGAATGCGCAGCTTTGAGTCACAAACGATCCTGATCGGGTTTCTGCCTCCCTCAAGACGGCAGGTGAGAGACGGGTCGTCGGCGATGACAGTTCCAACGCCGACCATTATAGCGGAATGGCGCAAGCGTTCATGCTGAACATCGAGACGTGCTTCCTCTCCGGTTATCCACTTTGAACTGCCTGTATAAGCGGCGGTCTTACCGTCGGCTGACATGGCGTATTTCATCGTTACGAAAGGAGTTTTCGAGGTGATGTAGTGAAAAAATATACTGTTGAGCGCATCACACTCATCTTTCAGAACGTCCACGGTGACTCTTATGCGTGCATCTCTGAGCCGCTGAATGCCCTTTCCTGCCACGAGGGGATTTGGGTCGGACGAGCCAACGAAAACGCGTCTGATACCGCCTGCAATAACTGCTTCGGTGCACGGCGGATTTTTTCCGTAGTGGCAGCACGGTTCGAGCGTGACATACATATCCGAGCCGTCAGTCGATTCGGAGCATGCAGCGAGAGCGTTTCTCTCTGCATGGAGCGATCCGTAGCGCAGATGAGCTCCCTTTCCGATGATCCTGCCGTTTTTGACTATTACAGCTCCCACAAGGGGATTGGGATTTACAAAGCCGATACCGCGCTTTGCCTCCTCGATCGCGAGTCTCATAAATTCCTCATTAAGACGCGTTTTCGTTGGCTCGTNNGATACTGAGGGCAGCATAATGAACGTGTTGATCTTCTCACATCCGGACTTCAGAGTCTGCACAGAAGCGCAGTCTCATACACCGTCGGCTTCGGAATCTCACCGAATCGTGCCGTAAAGGCTTGCGGGCTTTACCGCCGGTCAGGAATCACACCCTGCCCTGAAGAATAATATTTATTTTGCATTGCCGTGCACAATGTCATGCACACGGAAACTTAATACAATTATAACACTTATTTCATGTATTGTCAAGCGGGCGTGCAGCCTTACGCTGCAAGCACAGCGAGCCAAAACAAGTTGTAGTTTTCGTCGGCAGAGGAAAAGCAGCATCAAGAATTATATTTGTCGGTATCGTCGATAATGCTGTTATCCGAAGCGTCGACAACATTTGAGCCGGAGTACTTATTCTCATGGAGTGACGAGTCGAATTTCTCATCCGGGGTGTCGTATTTATCGTAGTTATCATAGTTATAATAGTTATCGTAGTTATGGGAGTTGTTATTGGAGGAGTTCGGATGGTCCATCGGAACTTCCTCGTAATCGCGCCTGCCGTTTTTGTACTGCTTGAAAACGGAAAAGATGATGATAAGCAGGATACCGTCCCACATCACCGTGAAAAATACTAAGAACCAACCGTAGGAATTGCCTTTGGTCTTGTCCATGATGAATCTGTTCGTCTTTGAAAAAGTAAGGTCAAAGGCTTCACCGATCGAGGAATCGTCCTTATTGAACTCCTCTTGGAGCAGGTAGCTGAATCGTTTGAACTTAGCCTCTGTGATGATCGGGTCGGTATCATCGCCTTGAATAGCGTCCCATCGCCATTCTACGAAGTTGTTCTCATCAGGCTTTTCAGGACGGGAGAACATGACGAGGAAGTGCTGTTCATCGGAGAAGCTGCCGAGGTAGTAGTCCATAGCAAAGTCGGCAAGGGAGGTGTAGTTATCTGACCAGAAGAAGTCGTAGACGGTTACGATATAGGGACAGATACCTGTTTTTTCCTGAAAATCCCTGAGCGTGTCCTCAAGCTCAGACTCGTTTCCGATAACACCAACGTTGTCCTCGATGTGGGAGGAGACGGCAGAATATTCGGGCTTAAGCGGCTTTGGCGCGGAGGGGAAAAGTGTTTTGAAAGCCGTTACTCCCATAACACCGCCTGCAATAACAAACGGGATCATGAAAAAGAACATGATAATAAGAAAAATGAATGGAACTTTTTGCGGAGCGGCGCTGCTGTAGATAAAGTGTTCCGAGCCGTGACTGTCGTGGTATCTGAAACATCTTGCGCCAACGAACGGGCGAGTTGAGGTACGTATTCTTGGACCCGAGCTTCCGCCGCGGCTTCCCCTATGGCTTCCGCCGTGACTTCCGCCGCTGTGGCTTCCGCCGCCTGAATGGTGAGGCATAGTTTACTCCTTTCGGTATGAGAACAAGTTCTTATATATTGTTATATAATACTAATTATTTAAGCGGTTGTAATTCTTGGTTTCCGTACTTGTGGATTTTTCAGCATATAGNNTGAGAACAAGTTCTTATATATTTTCGCATATCTGAGGTCTGCCCATGAGATGCTCAAGGCACTCCTTGACTTCGCCGTTCTCGAAGAGAACTGAGTACAGCTCATTTGTTATGGGCATAACGACATTGAGGTTTTTAGCAAGCGTGTAAGCTGTCTTGCAGCAGTGGTAGCCCTCTACCGTGCCGACCTTTTTTACAGCCTCATCGGGACTCATTCCCTGTCCTATGAGCATGCCGGCGCGTCTGTTGCGGCTGTGCATACTTGTGCAGGTGACGATCAGATCGCCCAGACCCGTAAGGCCCATGAAAGTCTGCACCTTAGCGCCCATTGCAACGCCGAGGACTGTGATCTCGTGGATACCGCGGGTCATGAGTGCAGCCTTTGTGTTGTCGCCGAAGCCGAGACCGTCACAGATACCTGCGCTGAGCGCGATGATATTTTTGAGCGCACCGCCGATCTCGCAGCCGATGACGTCCTCGTTGACATAGATTCTGAGCGCAGCGTTTCCGAGCGTATGCTGAACGTACTTTGCAGCCTCAGTGTCAAGCGAAGCTGCAACGAGAGTAGTAGGAATATTCCTGCCAAGCTCCTCGGCGT
>DHYN01000115.1:5761-9541 GCA_002414125.1 Ruminococcus sp. UBA5129
GACTACGAGCTTTTCACTGCCGAGCTCTTCACGGAGAACCACGCTCAGCGGCTTGAGCGAGCCGTCCTCGAGACCCTTTCCCGTGTTGACGATGACCATGCTGCTGTCGATATATTGAGCAGCCTCCTTAGCGACACTTCTTACGAAGCTTGACGGGATGCCAAAGATCAGCATATCGCAGCCCCTTATGCAGGAAATATCGCTCGTGAGACCGATCGTGACAGGTATCGGAACGCCGGGGAGTTTTTGAACATGCTCGCCGTGAGTTCTGATATCGTCAATTTCCGACTGGAACTTAGACCAGACTGTGACCTCATGACCGTATCTGTCAGCCATGACAGCGATGCTCAGACCGAATCCGCCCGAGCCCAGAATAACTATCTTTGCCATTTATGTCTCCTTTCGGCGTCACTTTGACTTTGAGCTTTTGAAAGAGAATTTGTTTTCCGTACCGTTTTTAAGGCGTTCGATATTGGAGCGGTGCATCCAAATGATTATCGAGCACATCGGTATTGCGAGGAGGAAGTACAGCAGACAAACGCCTGTGGAAGTACCTGCGATCAGCTCCACTGCAAAAATGATAAACGGGCTGCATGCCGTAGCGATTATTGACGACAGAGAAACGTATTTTGATATACTCAGGACGATCGCAAAGAGCGCAATGAGAATGAGGAAGATCCTCCAGTCCACGATAATGAACGTGGAAACGCCCACGAGCACTCCCTTGCCGCCCTTAAAGCCGTAATAAAGCGGCAGCACATGACCGATTATTGCGAAGAGTCCTGCGATATATCCGATATAATAGGTGTTGTCGGGAGTCGGGATACCGGCGTTGAGCCAACCGCAGATAAGCCTTGAGAAAAAGACCGCAAGTACGCCCTTTCCGAGATCGCCTATGAGCGTGAGTACTGCACAGCCCTTGCCGAAGCAGCGCAGTGTATTGGTCAGACCGGCATTTTTGCTTCCTACAGTACGGATGTCCTGATGCTTGAGAAGTCGGACAACTATAATCGAGAAATTGCAGCTTCCGAGAAGATAGCCAACGGCTGCTGCGGCGAGAATAGCGATAGCATAGCTCATTACTTGTCGCTGCCTCCTCTCTCTCTGACGATGAACCGCACGGGAGTTCCCTCGAGACCGAATGTCGAGCGGATCTGGTTTTCGATATATCTTCTATAGGAGAAGTGGAACAGATCGGCACGGTTTACGAACGTAACAAAGGTCGGAGGCTTTGTTGAGGGCTGAGTCATATAATAGATCTTGAGTCGTCTGCCCTTATCAGAAGGCGGCTGAACTCTTGTAGTAGCATATGCAAGAACATCGTTGAGCATACCTGTGGAGATACGCATACTGTTCTGCTCGAAGGTATACTTTATCAGCTCGAAAAGCTTGTTTATACGCTGACCTGTCTTAGCCGATATAAATACGAACGGCACATAAGACATGAAGCTGAAATCGACCTCGAGCTTCTTGCGGAACTCACTCATCGTCTTGTCGTCCTTTTCGATGAGATCCCACTTGTTCACAGCGACCACGCAAGCCTTACCCTGTTCATGAGCGTAGCCTGCGACCTTGGAATTCTGCTCTGTGAAGCCCTCGTTGGCATCAAGCATTATTACGCACACATCGGCGCGGTCAACAGCCATATAAGCGCGGAGAACGCTGTAGTGCTCGACCTTTTCTGTGATACGGGATTTTTTTCTGATGCCTGCGGTGTCGATAAAGACGAATTTTCCGAATTCGTTTTCGATGACGGTATCCGTTGAATCGCGCGTAGTACCCGCAATATCGGAGACGATAACGCGTTCCTCACCTGCGATCTTATTTACGAGGGACGACTTGCCTGCATTGGGCTTTCCGATAACAGCGACCTTGATGAAGTCATCGGAGTATTCCTCCTCATGAGAGTCGGGCATGAAGCCGAAAACGGCGTCGAGCATATCGCCCGTACCGTGACCGTGAACCGAGGAGATCGGGTATGGTTCGCCGAGACCGAGATTGTAAAATTCATAGAGCTCAAGGGGTGGCTCGCCGAGCGCATCGCACTTGTTGACCGCAAGA
Organism: Ruminococcus sp. UBA5129; assembly: GCA_002414125.1. Classification (GTDB taxonomy): domain Bacteria; phylum Bacillota; class Clostridia; order Oscillospirales; family Ruminococcaceae; genus Ruminococcus. The sequence goes on from DHYN01000115.1 coordinate 7,823, forward strand.
ACGACAGGCTTGCCGCTCTTGAGAAGCAGCTCTGCAACGGCGTAGTCATCGGGTGTGACGCCGCAGCGAATGTCGGTCACAAAGACGATCACATCAGCCTTTTCGACAGCTATCTCCGACTGACGTCGCATTTGTGCGAGGATAACATCATCGCTCTCAGGCTCGATACCGCCTGTGTCCACGACCATAAACTGCTTACCTCTCCATTCGCACTTTGAATAGATCCTGTCGCGTGTAACTCCAGGGGTATCCTCGACTATCGAGAGGCGCTGTCCTATGAGCTTGTTGAAAAGCGTGGATTTACCGACGTTCGGACGTCCTACCACAGCAACAATAGGTAATGCCATTCGCAGCATCTCCTTTCTTAATATTTAATACCAAGCATGGCGTCAAGCAGCTCATAGCCGTCATTTGACACGATCCTGATAGGTGTATTCAAATTCTTTTCGACCTCTTCAACGGTAACGTCGTCGAGAAAGTCGTTGTGTTCCCTGCGTATCATAGCGGACGAGAGGAGCAGCTCACAGCCGAGCTTGCGGTCTTTCAGCTGAGCGGTCAGGTCACGGGCAGTAATGAGACCCGTGACGGTGATAGTGTCTCCAAAAAAGTCGTTTCTGATACGGAAAACATCGCATCTGAGTCCGCTGAAAAGCGCATTTGCCTTATCGGCGAGACTCTTTATCACGCTGAACGCAGCATATCCGCAGGCGATAGTCACATGTCGGGGAGAGCCGTCATATTCAGCCGAATCGCAGGCGTCATCGAACTCGTCGATCAGCGAGCGCAGCATACCAACGCCGTTTTCGTATTGGGGGTAGTCCTCATAGAATTCAGCCTCGGGGAGACATCTTTCCGCAGTGAGGTAGAACTCATCTGAGGGAAAGACCGTCCTCGTGCCGTATTTTGCGAGAAATTCTCTCTGGAATCCCTCGATGATGTCGATAGCTTCCGCCGCAGTCTGCTTGGTGAACGGGGTAAGCGGAGTCAGACCCTCGCGGAATTTGGTGATACCGACCGGCACGACAGCCATGCTTGAGATATTCGGCATAAGCTTGCCGAGGTCGGAGAGCGTTCTTCGCAGCTCATCGCCGTCATTGAGTCCTGGACAGCATACGATCTGGCAGTTGAGCCGTATTCCTGCATCGGCGAGTCTGCGGATATAGTCGAGCTTCTGACCTGCAAATCGGTTATTCATCATTTTGCAGCGCAGCTCGGGATTAGTGGTGTGGACGGAGACGTTGATATTCAGTTTCATTCTGATTATCCTGTCGATATCCGAATCTTCAAGATTAGTCAGAGTGACATAATTCCCCTGTAAAAAGGAGAGACGCGCATCGTCATCCTTGAAGTAGAGGGTCTCTCTCATACCGGGCGGCATCTGTTCGATGAAGCAGAACACGCATTTGTTCCTGCACGACTGTTTGGAGTCCATGAGGAAGGAGTCGAACTGCATCCCGAGGTCATCGTATTCGCCCTTTGTCACGTTCAGGGTAAGCTCGTCCGAGCCGCGCGTGATGCCGAGTGAGACGCATTCCTCCGCAGCATAGAACATATAATCGAGGACATCCTTTATCTCATGTCCGTTGATATTTGTGAGAATATCATCATTCAGCACACCTGCTTTTTCGGCAGGCGAGCCCTTATCTATACCGCATATCCTGACCATAATGCCTCCCGTGAAATATAAAATAATAGTTAAAAAGGAGAGAAGGAATACTC